>NZ_JBBEGC010000051.1:0-51692 GCF_037401995.1 Saccharothrix sp. CCNWYY140 | reverse complement strand
CGAAACGTGGTTGGGCTTCGCCCAGGCCGGACGGGGAAAGAAACCGAGGCCCTTCCCGTGGTCGCTGCCGCTTGGCGTGCGCCTTCGGCGGAAAAGCATCCCGCCCTGCGGGCGAAAAGCGGCGCGGCCGGTGAGTGGAGGGTGGAGTGGGCTTGCGGCCGGCGGCCGGGTGGGTGGACGGGTCGTCGGTGGGTGAGATGTGGGGTGGGTTGGGTGTCGCGTGGGGTGGGGGTTGTTCGACGTCCTCTGCGGAGGGGCTCGGGCGAGCGGAGGATGAGTGGTCATGGATGTGGTGGCACGGCGGGTTGTTGCGCGGGCGCCTGACGAGGTGGCCGCGTACGCGATGGACTGGCGGCACGATCACGAGTGGACGCAGGGGATCAAGAAGGCTGAGCTCACCTCGCCCGCGCCCGGTGGTGGGTTCGGGGTCGGGGCCGAGGTGACTCGGACCGCCTACTTCCTCGGGCGGCGGATCGACTACGTGCTCCGCGTCGAGGCGCATGAGCCGCCTGCGCTGTTGGACATGCGGTCCGTGGCCGGGCCGTTCCCCATGCACGTCACCTACCGGTTCGACCCCGCGCCTGAGGGCACGTTGGCTTCGATCCGGGTTCGGGGTGGACGGTACAAGCTGCTGGACCCCCTCATGGGGTGGTTCGTGCGGCGCAACCTTCGCAAGGATCTTCGGGATCTGGCGGAAAAAGTTGGCTGAGTGTGTCGCGCGGCGGGGGTGGTGTCCGACGTTCTCGGTGTCGGGGCCGCAATGAGACCTAGGAGCTCTTGAGATGAAGTACCTGCTGCTGATCCAGTCCAACCCCGCCAACTGGGCCACCCTCACGCAGTCCGAACAGGACGGCATGATGACCGAGTACCGCGCGTTGACCCAGGAGATGGTGGAGTCCGGGGAGCACCTGGACGGGGGACCGCTGACCGACCCGCAGACCACCCGCACGGTTCGGGTGCGGGACGGGCGGGCCGAGGTGACCGATGGGCCGTTCGCCGAGTCCAAGGAGTACCTGGCCGGGTACTACCTCGTGGACGTGGAGTCCGAGGAGCGGGCTGTCGAGTTGGCCAAGCGGATCCCGGACGCCCGGTTCAACGCCGTTGAGGTGCGGGCGGTCATGGACATGGGTGGTTTGGAGTCTTGAGTGCGCTTGTCGAGGGCCTGTTGCGCGAGTTGGCGCCGCAGGCCCTCACGGCCGTTCTCCGGTACGGCGCCGACTTCGGTGCGGCGGAGGACGCCGTCCAGGAAGCCTTGTTGGCCGCTGCGGTGCAGTGGCCGGGTGAAGGCGTGCCGGACAACCCTCGTGGGTGGTTGGTTCGGGTGGCCTCGCGCAAGTACCTGGACTGGCGGCGGCGGGAAGCTGCCCGGCTCTGCAAGGAAGCCGAGTCGGTGGAGTGGTCGCGGCCGGTGGAGGTGGACCACTGCGACGAGTTGACGCTGCTGTTCCTGTGCTGCCACCCGGCCCTCTCCCGGCCGGCGCGGGTCGCGTTGACGTTGCGGGCGGTCGGTGGGTTGACCACCGAGGAGATCGCTCGGGCGTTCCTGGTGCCCGAGCGCACGATGGCGCAGCGCATCACGCGGGCCAAGCGGCAGGTCGCGACCGGTGGGCTGCGGTTCACCCCGCCGCCGCCGCACGAGTTCGCGCAGCGCATGGACACCGTGCTGGAGGTCCTCTACCTGGTCTTCAACGAGGGCTACGCGGCCAGTTCGGGCGTGGAGGTGCACCGGGCGGCGTTGACCGGCGAGGCGATCCGGCTGGCCCGGCAGCTGCACCGGATGGTGCCCGACAACGCCGAGGCGGCCGGGCTGCTCGCCCTCATGCTGCTGGTCGACGCCCGCTCCGCCGCCCGGTCCGACGGCGGGCGGCTGGTGCCGCTGCGCGAACAGGACCGGTCGAAGTGGGACGCCGGGCGCATCGCCGAGGGGATCGCGCTGGTCGAGTCGGCGCTGCGGGACGGGGTCGTGGGGCCGTACCAGGTGCAGGCGGCGATCGCGGCGCTGCACGACGAGGCCCCGACCGCCGAGGACACGGACTGGCTCCAGATCGTCGGCCTCTACGAGGTGCTGGAACGCCTGTCCCCCGGACCGGTGGTGCGGCTCAACCGGGCGGTCGCGGTGGCGATGGCCGACGGTCCGCACGCCGGGCTGGCCCTGCTCGCCGGACTGGACGACGACCCCCGCCTGGCCCGCCACCACCGGCTCGCGGCCGTGCGCGCGCACCTGGTCGAGCTGACCGGCGACCACGCGCGGGCCGTCGAGCTGTACCGGGCGGCGGCGCGGGCCACGGCGAGCGTGCCGGAACGGGACTACCTGCTCGGCCGGGCGGATCGGCTTACCCGCGGGTAACCTCCGCGATCATGGACGTTCGACGCGGGTGGTTCGGGTTCACGGCCCTGGTGGTGCTGGTCGGTCTGGTGGTGCAGATCCTGGTGACGGCCGGTGACTCCACCGGCCGCTTCCCCGACCTGGGGCCACGCCTGTTCAACGTGTTCTGCTTCTTCACCATCCAGTCCAACGTCCTGGTCCTGGTGACCTCCGCCCTCCTGGCCGCCAACCCGGACCGCCCGTCCACCCTGTTCCGCGCCCTGCGCCTGGACGGCGTCCTGGCCATCGCGGTGACCGGGGTCGTCTTCCACACCGTCCTCAAAGGCCTGCACGCGCTGACCGGCGCGGCGGCGTTCGCGGACTTCCTCCTGCACACCATGTCCCCGGTGCTGTGCGTGATCGGCTGGCTGGCGTTCGGCCCGCGCGGCGCGATCACCGGCCGGGTCATCGGCTGGTCGGTGGTGTTCCCGTTGGCGTGGCTGGCGTTCACGCTCGTCCGGGGCGCGGTCATCGACTGGTACCCGTACCCGTTCGTCAACGTCACCGCCCTCGGCTACGGCCGCGTGCTGCTCAACTGCGCCGCCGTCGCCGTGCTGTTCCTGGCGCTCGCGGCGGGCGCGCTGTGGCTGGACCGCCTGATGTCGCGCAAGCAGGCCCCGGTGGCGTAGCGGCGGCGGTTATGCTCCGCCGGTGATCAGGGTGCTGCGCGACTTCTCCACCGGTGTCGGACTGCTGGCCAAGGGCTTCGGACTCGTGTTCCGCTCGCCCCGGCTGCTGCTCATCGGCGCGATCCCGGCCCTGATCACCACGGTGCTGCTGATCGGCAGCGTCGTGGCGCTGGGCGTGTGGATCGACGACATCGCCGCCTGGGCGACCCCGTTCGCCGACGACTGGAACGAATCCCTGCGCACGGCCACCCGGTTCGTCGCCGGCGCGTCGATCATCGGCGCGTTCCTGGCCGTGGGGCTGCTGCTGTTCTCCGCGATCACGCTGATCATCGGCGGGCCGTTCTACGAGCACATCGCGGAGACCATCGAGGACGAGCACCTGGGCGGCGTGCCCGAGGCGCAGAAGGTGAGCTGGGCGCGGTCGGCGGCGGTCGGCATCCGGGACGCGATCCTCCTGGTGGGGCTGGCGATCCTGTGCGCGATCCCGCTGTTCGCGGCCGGGTTCATCCCCGTCGTCGGGCAGACGGTGGTGCCGGTGCTCGCGGTGTGCGTGAACGCGACCCTGCTGGGCATCGAGCTGACCGGCATCCCGTTCACCCGGCGCGGGCTCAAGCTGGGCGTGCGGCGGAAGGTGCTGCGCAGCCGCCGCGCGGTCACGCTCGGGTTCGCCGTGCCGACCTACCTGCTGTGCCTCGTCCCGCTGGCGGCGCTGGTGGTGTTCCCGGCCGCGATGGCAGGCGGCACGGTCCTCGCGCACCGCCTGCTCACCGGGACCCTCGACCAGCCGGTCAGGTGAACGGGATCCAGGCCTGCTGGACCAGCCCGTCCAGCTTCGTGACCTGGAGTCCCGCGGTCGACGCCGTCCACAGCTCGTCGCCCACCACGAACGCCCGCCGCACGCCCTCGTAGTCCGAGACGCCCTTCTGCCGCACCATGCCCAGCTCGCTGAAGGCGCTGCCCTGCAAGCGGAGCACGAGCACGCCGCTGGTCGGCGGGAAGACCGGCTTCTCACCGGTCGGGTAGGTCATGACCGGGACCACCACGAGGTCCTTCCAGTGCAGGAAGGCGTGCGGGTCGAACTCGACCTCGGAGTAGCCGCCCGGCAGGTGGTGGCCCGCGACCTTCCTCGGGTCGGCGGCGTTCGAGACGTCGAACAGCGACACCTGCGTGCCCTGGACCCGGCCCTGCTCGTTGGCTTCCTGCCCGACGCCGATGAGCTTGCCGTCACCCGCCGGGTGCAGGTAGGCGGAGTAGCCGGTGATCTTCAGCTCGCCGACCTTGCGCGGCTTGGTCGGGTCGGACAGGTCGAGGGTGTAGAGCGGGTCGGTCTGGCGGAAGGTCACCACGTACCCGACCGGTCCGACGAACCGGACGCTGTAGATGCGTTCGCCGATGCCCAGCCCGTCGATCTTGCCGACCTCCTTGAGGGTGGCGCCGTCCTTCTTCAGGACGCTCACCGCGCTCTGGGACGCGGGCGGCTGCTCGGGGATGCCGGCGGCGTTGAACGCGGTGGTGGCGATGCGCAGGTGACCGTCGTGCTCGGACAGGGAGTACTGGTTGAGCGGGCTGCCGGTGACCTGGCCGGAGGCGACGTGCTTGGGCGGTCCGGGCTGGGAGATGTCGAACTGGTGGACGGCCGTGACGCCGCTGGGGCGGTTCTGGTTGGGCACCAGGTGGTGGTCGTCGGCGACGTAGAGGGACTTGTCCGTGGCGTAGACGGTGTCGCCGTCGGCGAGGATCGAGACGGCGTCGCCCGTGCCGAGGTCGCCGGGGAAGTCGAAGGTCAGCACGGACAGCATCGAGGTGCCGGAGTGGGTCTGCGGGTGGCTGACGCGCTCGCAGGCGACCAGGGTGCCGGTGGACCGCTTGCCCTGCTCGGTCAGCTCGTACTGCGGCAGCCAGGACTCGATGGGGGCGGTCGCGGCGATCTCGCGGTTGCGCAGCAGCGCCTCGGCCTCGGACCGGGCGCCGTCCGGGTAGACCCAGGGCAGGCGGGGACCGGAGTGCACGACGACGCGGACGACGTCCCCGATCTGGCGGGCGTCGAGGTAGCGGCCGTCGACGGTGAGCGAGCCGACGACCTTGGGTTCCTTGAGGTCGATCAGCGTGATGGTCGAGCCCTGCTCGGGGGCGAAGCCGGGGTCGACGGTGCCGCGTTCCATGACCATCGTGGAGCCGGCGAGGACCAGCGCGCGGTCGCCCTGGACGAGCAGCTGCGAGGCGAACCCGGCCGGGAGGTCGAGGGTGGCGGTGAGCTTGCGGGAGGCCGCGTCGACCACGCGCAGCTTGCCGTCGACGACGGTGACGACCCGGGTGCCATCGGTCTTGACCAGGTCCGGTTCGTCCACACCGGCCTCGTGGACGTTGGTGGTGGAGTGCTCCTTCGCCTCGGCCGGTGCGGCCTGGCGGGCGTCGGCCGACTGGACGTCCCCCTCTGCGAACAGGAAACCCTTGTTGCCCAGCCCGTACACGCCGACGTGCGGCGCGGCGGCGGTCCGCAGCCCGTCGAGGGCGGCGCCGCACCCGTCGTAGGCGACCAGTTCCACCGGCACGTTCTCCACCGGCTGGTCCGTCCGCAGGTCGAAGACGGAGGGCACGGCCGACGCCGCGCTCACCCCGACCAGCAGGGCGGCTCCGCCGAACACCGCCGCCCGCCTACCCCAGCTCCATCGCGTCATGGCTGGAGGACGGAGGAGGGGCGGTGGTGCGTTGCGCGGGTTTGCAGGCGGGTGCGGAGGAACCGATCCAGCGAGGGCGTGTGGGTCGCGCGGTCGGACGAACGGGGACGTGATTGACTCGGGGCGCAACGATTCCGATCGCTAGGAGAACGTCATGACCAAGCCCGTGGTCGAGCCGCACGACGGGCCGGCGCCCGCGGACCTGGTGATCCAGGACATCACCGTGGGTGAGGGGCCCGAGGCCCAGGCGGGTCAGCTCGTGCACGTGCACTACGTCGGCGTGTCCCACTCCACCGGCGAGCAGTTCGACGCCTCCTGGGACCGGGGCGAGGCGTTCAGCTTCCCGCTCGGCGGTGGCCGGGTCATCGCGGGCTGGGACCGGGGTGTGGCCGGCATGAAGGTCGGCGGCCGGCGCAAGCTCGTCATCCCGCCGCACCTGGGCTACGGCGACCGCGGCGCGGGCGGCGTCATCAAGCCGGGCGAGACGTTGATCTTCGTCGTGGACCTGCTCGGCGTGAACTGAGCGCTCGCCACGGGTGGTCCGGCGCCCCTGAACAGGGGAACCGGACCACCCGCCGGCGCGTCAGGGTGGGGTAAGGGACCAGAGGGGGAAGTGGCAGTGCCCGAGGACATCGGCGGCTCGGAGCGGATGCTCCAGCAGTGGCAGGCGAGCATCCAGGAGAAGGCCGACCGCTACCAGGAGATGGCGACCCGCGTGCAGGGCCTGTCCATCTCCGAGGCGTCCAAGGACGGCCAGATCCGGCTCACCATCGGGTCCAACGGCATCCTCCAGCACCTGGAGATCGCCGAGGCCGCGGGCACCAAGCGGATGGCCGAGGTCGCCGGCGAGGTCATGCGGACCCTCCAGAGGGCGCAGTCGCGCATCCCGGAGCTGCTCCAGCAGGCGATGGCCGAGACCATCGGCACCCGGGACGAGACGGCGAACGTGCTGTTCAACGAGGCCAAGAAGAACTTCCCGGCCCCGCCCTCGGACGACCCGCCCGCCGCGCCGCAGCGCGCCCAGGAGATCAACTTCGGCATCGAGGACGACTACCAGCCGCCCGCCGGACCCCGCCACGCCGCGCCGCCGCCACCGCCGCAGCCCCACCGCCGACCGCCCCGCCAGGACGAGGACGACGACTTCGACGGCCAGTCGTTCCTGCGCTGACCGCCACCGATCGGGGGAGACCACATGACCGGCTACGAGATCGTCTCGGACACGCTCGACGCCCACGGCAAGGAGCTGGCCGACCTCAGCTCGCGCATCCAGACCGCGATCGACGCGGCCCGGACCGTGAGCATGCCCAACGACGCGTACGGCATCATCTGCCAGCCGTTCCGCATGATGCTCGACCCGGTGGAGCAGTGGGGCCTGGACGCGCTCGGCGAGGCCGTCGAGGCGATGGAGGCCTCCGGCCGCGAGGTCAAGAACACGGTGGACCAGTACCGCGAGATGGAAGAGTCCATCAGCGACAGCTTCAAGACCTCGGGCTGACCCCCGGCTCACCCAACCGGACCACACCCGCGCAGCGCGAACGTTAAGATCAGCGCGCACTGTGCGGGGGGAGCCGAAGGGGTGTTCGACGCATGAGCCAGCCAGCCACACCGCTGTCCGAGCAGGAGCAGCAGCAGCTCGTCCGGCTGATCGGCCGGGCCATGCTGCCCGCGCTCCCGCAGGGGTGGCAGCGGGTGCGGGCCGAGTACCGGGCGGCCGGCCGGCACATCGAGGTGGACCTGGCGTTCGCCGGTCCGGACGGCCAGTGGCGCCCGGTGCGCCCGCCGATGGACGTCGTGCAGCTGTTCGGCCAGCTTCGCGCCGGCATGTACCAGCCCGACCGCGGGACCTGGCTGTCCGCGGTGTACGAGATCGAGCAGCCGGGCACCTTCTCGGTCGACTTCGACGCCGAGGACGAGCCGCGCTGGCGCAACGCGCCGCCGGTGATCGGCTTCCAGGACGAGCTGCGCACGTTCCCCCGATCCGACGAGCGCATCCCGGACTGGCTGCGCCAGCGCGTCGGCCTCCCGCCGCGCGTGGAGCCGGCCCCGGTCGGCGACGCCGTGCCGGCGGGCGAACTGCGCACCGCCCACGTCTACGACGGCCGCGACGAGGCCGGTCGCCCCGTGGTGAACCGCCAGACCGTGGACCCGCAGCTGCGCGATGCCCTGCTGGCCTACCTGGAGGCGGCGCCGGTCGTGCTGGCCGCGCGGAACCTGGACGTGGACGAGTTCGCGCCGGGCGAGCAGGACGTGCCGCTGAACTTCCGCACCGACGGCACCTGGATCTGGGCCGGCGCGGTGCCGCACTACCTGCGCAAGCACGGCCTGCCCCCGGAACCCGCCCTGATCCAGCACATCGTGGACCGCAACTTCGCCCTGGCCGAGGTCGACGAGCCCACCCGCGACCGGGCCGTCGCCCTGATCACCGGCGGCAGCTGACCACAAAGGACGCCCGCTCGACTGTCGTACCCCCGTGGGACAATGGAACCGGGGGCCGGAGGCCGGCCCCCGCTCAGTCCAGCCCCGCTCAGTCCAGCCCCGCTCAGTCCAGCCCCGCTCAGTCCAGCCCCGCTCAGTCCAGCCCCGCTCAGTCCAGCAGCGCGGGCTCGCGGCGCGGCACCGGGCGGCGGACCAGCAGCACCAGCACGGCGATCCCCACCCACACGTAGGCGTTGCCCACGACGTGCTGCCACCAGGACCAGGTCAACTCCAGGTCCTTCTCGTGCGGCAGGAACCACATCGGCGCGACCAGGAACAGCGCCGCCGCCAGGCCCGCCCACAGCCGCGACACCGTCACCAGCAGGACCAGTCCGGGCACGACCCACACCCAGTGGTGCGACCAGGACACCGGCGACACCAGCAGCCCGCCCGCGGCCACCGCCAGCAGCGCGGACACGTCGTCCTGCGCCCGCCGGACCGCGAACCACACCAGCACCACCGCGGCCAGGCTCAGCAGGCCCCAGGCGGCGGTCTCCGCGAACCCGGTGAACCCGAGCCGGTGCACGAAACCGCGCAGCGACTGGTTGCCGACGTAGGCCAGCCCGCCCACGCGGCCCGGGTCCAGCAGCGACTCGAACCAGTACTGCTTGGTGTCCGTCGGCGCCACCGCGAACCCGACCAGGCCGAACCCGACGAACGACACGACCGCCGTCACCACGGGCTTGATCTGCTTGCGCGGCAGGAAGAACAGGATGAACACCATCGGCGTCAGCTTGACCGCCGCCGCGAAGCCGATCAGCAGACCGCGCGGCCACTTCGTCTTGGGCAGCAGGCAGTCCAGCGCGACCAGGCCCATCAGCAGCAGGTTGATCTGCCCGAAGTCCAACGTCTCGCGCACCGGCTCCAGCAGCAGCGACCCGGCGGCGAAGGCGAGCCCGACCATGACGGCCTTCTCGCCGCGCCCGTGGACGTGCTGCGCCGTCACCACGCACACCGCCGTCAGCAGGCCCAGGCCGACGAGCGTCCACACGGCGACCGCCGCCGGCCACGGCACCAGCGCCAGCAGGCTGAACAGGAACGCGGCGATCGGCGGGTAGGTGAACGGCAGCGCCGGGCCGTCGAGGGGCTTGGGGAAGCCCTCCGCGTACAGGCGGACGCCCTCCAGCCACGCCTGCCCGCCGACCCGGTACACGCGCAGGTCGATCAGGCCGGTGCCCGAGCGGACGAGCACGACGGCGAGGGCCGCGGCCATCACCAGCAACCACAGACCCAGCGCACGCTTGTCCGTGCGTACCGGCACCGCCACCTGACACCCCCGCAGTAGGTCAACCGGCGGCATCGTATCGACCAGCCCGGTGAGGCCGAGGTCACCGTGCCCGACCTCGCACGTTTACGTACAGTGTCGAGGTGTGCGCGCACAGTCGGCCCCCTGGGACATTCGGGGAATCCTTGCGCACAAAAGCGCACGCGCGGGATACCCTGTGCGCATGAGTCCCGCGCTGGAGGCCGTGCTGGCCAAGGCAGGCCTACAGGTCACGCCCGACGAGTTCCTGTCGCTCGTGGCCGACGCCGCCAAGCGGCTGGCCCCGCCGCACCCCGACCCGGCGGGCTACTTCACCCCCGACCAGCGGGACGCGCTGACCGACGTCGGACTCGACCTCAGCCCGCACCACACGGGCGACGACCAACCACGCGCCCGCACCGTCGTGGCGCACGCGGTGCTCCGGGACTCGGCACTGACCGTCGCCGAGGCGGCCCGCCAACTGGGCGTGGACACCAGCCGCATCCGACACCGACTCGGTGTGGGCCGCCTGGTGGGCTGGAAGGACCGCGGCTCGTGGCGGCTGCCCGCGTGGCAGTTCGCCGGCGGCGGCGTGCTCCCCGGCCTGGAGGCCGTGCTGGCCGCCGTCCCCACCGACCTGCCCGCACTGGTCGTGGCCGGTTTCATGACCACCGAGCAGGAAGACCTCCTGGTCGAGGGCACCCCCACGTCCCCGCGCGACTGGCTGCTCGCCGGCGGCGACCCCCGCCGCGTCACCGAGCAGGCCGCCCAACTGGGCACGCCCGCGTAAGCAGACGTTCCTCCCCGACGGGATCTCCATGTCACGGCTCCCCCAGCCGCCCGCTCCTGCCGTGCTCCAGGCCAACCTGCGCCGCACCGAGGACGTGGTGGCGGTGCACCGCGCGACCCGCCTGGTCCGCATCTTCACGGCCAAGGGCCTGCACCCCCAACGCTGGAACAGCTTCCGCTACACCGGCCCCCTCGCCCACGCCCGCTTCGACACCCAACCCCCAGCCCCGGACGGCTCCCCCACCCACGCCCACGACCAGGGCGTCCTGTACTTCGGCCTGTCGGTGCGGACGAGCGTGGCCGAGGTCTTCCAGGCAACCTCGGTGGTCGACCGCCGCACCCGCAGCCCGTTCCTGGTGGTCCTGCGCCCCCGCCGAACCCTGCGCCTACTGGACCTGGCAGGCCTGTGGCCGACAAGGGTGGGTGCGTCCCAAGAGATCAGCTCGGGCCCCAAGGCGATGACCCAACAATGGGCACGGGCAATCCGCGCGGCATACCCGGAACTCGACGGCCTCTGGTACCGCTCGTCAATGGACTCGGGCGACCCGGCGGTCTGCCTGTGGGACCCACCGGCAGCCTCAGGCCTACCCGCCGCCCCGGACGTCCTGCTCCCGCTCGAACACCCAGGCCTGGACCTTCCCCTGGCACGGGTGTGCGAGGAACTCAATTACACGCTTTTGGGCTGACGCATCGGCACGATCAGCGGGACACGCGGCGAGGAGCTGGGAGAAAGCGGCCATAGCGGACCTCAGGAAGGTGCTGCTTACCCAACTCGTACCGGTGCACCAACCCGTCGTGCCGCCACCCGTGCGACTCATAGAACTCACGAGTCTTGGCGTTGTCCTGGAACACCCACAGCACCGCATACCGAAAACCCTGGTCCATCAGATGCCGCACCCCGGCCTCGTGGACCTCATGCCCAGCGCCCGTGCCGTGGAAGCGAGGATCGGCGTAGATCGCGACCAGCTCACCCGTGTGCAGGTCGGGGTGGGCGTCGGTCGCCTCCCGCACGGCGTCCACCGCGCAGTACGCCCCGATCCGCCCGTCATCGTCCACCGCCACGAACACCCGGCTGGGTTCGGGGAGCCGCAACACCCGGGTCAGCGCGGGCAGCCTGCTCTCCGGGAGCATCCGGTCCAGCACCGGGTCGTCGACGATGCCCCGGTAGGAGTGCTGCCAGGCGTCCACGTTGATCCTGGCGATCTCCGGGGCGTCGTCGGGCCGGGCGGCCCGCACTGTCCACTGCATCCGGTGAGCGTGCCGCAAGTCCCACCACCTCCGCCGGCTTTCCCCCCAAGACGGGTTCCGCCAGCGCCACACCGTAGCGGCACCACTGCGCACAGCCACCGCGGCCTCCCCCACTCACGGGGAAGGCCGCCGGCAAGTCAGGACAGGTGCCGAGCCCACCACGCCAGAACGTGGTCGAACCGCTGCTTGCGATGCCGCGGCTGCCCCGAACGCGTCAGCTCGTGACCCTCGCCGGGGAACAGCAGCATCTCCGCCTCGACGCCATTGCGGCGCAGGGCCACGAACTGCCGCTGAGCCTGCTCCAGCGGGCACCGCCAGTCGTGCTCGGAGTGCACCACCATGAACGGGATGGAGACCTTCTCCGCGTAGGTCAGCGGCGACATGGCCCGCTGCGTCTCCAGGCTCGGCCCGCAGTAGGCCTCGGTGAAGAACCAGCCGATGTCCGACGAGCCGGAGAACGAGTCCCACGCGTTGACCGCGCGCTCGCTCCACGCCGCCCGGAACCGCTCGCCGTGGTGCGCCGCCAGCCACGACGTCATGAAGCCGCCGTACGAGCCACCCATCACGCCGACCCGATCGGCGTCGAGGTCCGGCCGCTCCAGTGCCACATCGAGCACCGACAGCACGTCATCCACGTCCACCGTGCCGAACCCGCCGACCACGGACTGCCCGTGCGCCTGCCCATACCCGGCGGAACCACGCGGGTTGGGCAGCACGACCGCATACCCGGCAGCGGCGTACACCTGGGCCTCGTCGAAGAACCCCCACCCGTGGTACATGAACGGGCCGCCGTGCACCACCAACAACACCGGGTGCGGCCCCTCGCCCTCGGGCAGCACCAGCCAGCCGTGCACCGGATACCCGTCGGACGCGGCCCCGGTCAGCTCGACCGCCTCCCGAAGCGGCACAGAAGAACCAAAAGACGTCAGCTCGCCACCGCCAACCCGCACGACCTCGCCGGTGTTGTCGGTACGCGCCACGACCGCCACCGCGACATCGCCGTCCGCCGCGAACGACTTCACCTCGGCCCGCTCGCCCGCCAACAACTCCAACTCGGCCAGCGGCACCTCGACCCCGTCGACGGGCACCCGGCGCAACTCCACCGCGCCCCGGTTGCGCACGGCGACCAGCACACCAGCCTCGGTCACCACGGGCGCGCCGGCAGCCCGCTCGCAATCGACGCTCTCCAGCTCGGTGAGCCGGGTCAAAGTCCCGTCCGTGAAGCGCCACACGCTCATGTTCCGGGCCACGCTGTGCACGCCGGTGAACTCGCTGCCGTAGAACAGGATCCCGTCGCCGAACGCGACCGGGTGCGCGACGATGCCCTTCGACCGCACGTACAGCTCCGGCTCGCCACCGCCCGCAGCCACCCGGTAGACGTCCTGGTGCAGCGTCTCCACCGCGCCCAGCTCCCGGTCGGACACGAACACCAGCGCGGTGCCGTCGGAGGTCCACGCCGGGTCGGCCACGTCGAAGGACCCGTCGGTCAGCTCGACCGGCTGCACCTCGGGGTCGAGGGCGTCGACGGTGAACAGGCGCGGGCAGCGGTCGCCGACGAAGCCGATGTCGTCGTAGCGGTAGTCCAGCCGCCGGATGTGCCGGGGCGCCTCGGACTCCGGCTTCCACGGCTCCTCGCCCTCCGCGACCGGCACGCCGTAGCGGCCGGCCTCGGGCACGCGGGAGGTGAAGGCCAGCCGCGTGGAGTCGGGCGACCACACCGGCGCGCCCGCGCCCAGCGGGAGGTCGGTCAGCCGCCGCGCGTCGCCGCCGGTGGCGGGCATGACGTGGAGTTGCGGCTTCCCGCCCTTCTCCGCGCGCAGGAAGGCGACCCAGCGGCCGTCCGGCGAGATCCGCGGGGCGAGGTCGCGGTCGGCCCAGGTCCAGCGCTGCGCGCCGGAGCCGTCCAGGGGCACGCGGTACAGGCCGCCCCGGTAGGCGTTCGCGGTGAGGTCGGGCGTGGCGACGTTCACCAGGACGAGGTCGCCCTGGACCGACACCGAGCCGGGCAGGGTCAGCGACTGCAAGTCATCGGGGCGCACGAACACGGACGTTACCCCAGTGTTCGTTAGCAAGGCTCACGAGAAAATTGACGCTCACAGTTGGCGTCACGGACGGGTTCGACCCGGATACCCGGCGCGATCCGCGGGCCTGGCGCTTTGTGGATCGCGGGTGTGCCGCGCGTGTGGTGGGCGTTGGCACGCTGTGCGACGCCTTTCGAGCCGTTCTCACGAATTCCGCGGCCGGGGCGAATTGTTGTTCCCCGCAATGAAAGTGAAGGACAAATGTCCCAGCAGACCTCCTACCCGCCCGTGCCGCCGACCGCGCCCGTGCCGCCCAGGAACGGCCTGGGCACCGCCGGGTTCGTCCTCGGGGTGGTGGGGCTGGTGTTGTCGCCGGTCCCGTTCATCGGGGTGGTGGCGTGGCCCCTGGTCGTCCTGGGTCTGATCTTCTCCGCCGTGGGCATCGCACGGGTGAGCAAGGGCAAGGCCACCAACAAGGGCCTGTCCATCGCCGGTGTCGTGGCGTCCGTGCTCGGCCTGGCCGTGTGCATCACCTGGGTGTTCATCTTCAACGCCGCCGTCGACGAGGTGAAGCAGGAGGTGGAGCGGGTCGCCAAGGTGGACTACGAGGTGACCGGCGACGCCACCGACGTGGAGATCCTCTACGGCGAGGTGTTGGACCCGAAGTCGGAGACGGCGCCGACCCTGCCGTGGACCAAGCAGGTGGAGAACAAGGGCGTCTACAAGGGCGGCACGCTGACCGTCACGGCCGGCGAGAACGGCGGCACGGTGACCTGCAAGATCACCGTGGACGGCGCGGTGGTGTCGACGAAGACCGCCACCGGCCCGTTCGCGACGGCTGCCTGCACCGGAGTCTGATCGGATCCGCAGAGCGAGGGGTGGGGGCTCAGGCCCTCACCCCTCGCTCTGTTCCTGCGCGTAAACACGGAACAGCTCGGGCACCCGGTACCGCGCCTCGCCCGACGCCTGGAGTTCCAGCAGCCCGAAGGCGACCAACTCCTCCAGCACGGCGTCCGCATCGACTTCCCCGGACGGCCCGGCCACCTCGCGACCCGCCACCACCTCCAGCAGGCCGGTGACCTCGCGTTCCGACACCTCCCGCGCCCCAAGGGCGGCAATCCGCCCGGCCGCCCACCGCGCCCCGGGGCGCAGCCGCGCGTGGACCCGTTCCAGCCCGGACCGCACCCCGACCCCGCCCACGCACAGCTCGTCCAACCGGCCGCGCTCGTCGGCCAGCCGCGCCGCGAACGCCGCGATGCCCAGGTGGGGGCGCTGCGCCAGCCGGGTCGCGGCGATCCGCACGGCCAGCGGCAGGTGCCCGCACAGCCGCGCCACCTCGTCGGCCGCCGCCTCCTCCGCCGCCACCCGCTCGGGTCCGGCCACGGCCGCCAGCAGCTCGCGGGCGTCCTGCGGGGTGAGCGGGCCGACCGGCAGCGGGGTGGAGCCCGCCAGGTCGTCCATGCGCCGACACGCCGTCACCAGCACCGCGGACCCCGCCGTGCCGGGCAGCAACGCCCGGACCTGGTCGGCGTGCGCGGCGTCGTCCAGCACGACCAGGACCCGCCGGTCGGCCAGCACCGCGCGCAGCGCCGCCGCCCGTTCCGCCACGTCGTCGGGCACGTCGGCCTGCAACGCCCGCAGCAGGCCCGCCACCAGGTCACCCGGCGACCGCGGGGTCGCGCAGGAGCCCCGCAGGTCCAGGAACAGCTGGCCGTCCGGGAACCGCGTGCGCAGGCGGTGGGCGACCCGGACCGCCAGCGCGGTCTTGCCGACCCCGGGCTGGCCGGTCAGCACCACCACCGGCACCGGGCCGGCGGCGCCGAGCAGGTCCACCAGCCGCCGCTCCTCGGCGCGGCGACCGCGGAAGTCCGCGGTGTCCGGCGGCAGCTGGCAGATCGGGAACACGCTCGCCTCGCCGCCGACCGGGGGTGGTTCGGGCACGTCGCCGCGCAGGATCTCGCGGTGCAGCCGGCGCAGCGCCGGGCCGGGTTCCACGCCGACCGCCTCGACCAGCCGGTCCCGGGTGGTGCGGTAGGCGGCCAGGGCGTCGGCCTGCCGGCCCGCCGCGCACAGCGCGAGCATGAGCTGGCGGCACAGCCGTTCGCGGGTGGGCTGCTCGGCGACCAGCGCCTCCAGCTCGGCGACCACCTCGACGTGCCGCCCGGCGGCCAGCTCGGCCTCGAACCGGTCCTCGACCAGCAGCAGCCGGGTGGACTCCAGGTGCGAGATCTCCGGCTCCAGCGCGGGCGCGTCCAGGTCCAGCAGCGGCCGGTCGCGGAACAGCGCCAGCGCGCTGCGGTAGAGGTCGGCGGCCAGCGCGTGCTCGCCGCGCCGCACGGCCAGCCGCGCCGCGTCCACCCGGCCTCGGAAGACCAGCAGGTCGAGGTCGGCGGGGTCGACGCGGGCGGTGTAGAGGCCGTCGGTGTGGTCGATGCGCAGGTCGGGCAGCCGGTCGCGCAGCCGGGACACGTAGGTGTGCAGGTTGGACAGGTACGACTTGGGCGGCTCGCCCTCCCACAGCGCGTCCACGAGCTGGTGCGCGGCGACGGGCCGGCCGGCGTGCACCAGCAGCACGGAAAGGAGGGTCCGCAGGCGTTTGCCGCGAATGGGCACCGGCGCACCGTCGGACGTGCGCACCGTGAGCGGCCCGAGAACTCCGAACTTCACCCGGTCACCCTAAGGAGAGTGATCGTCATGAAGTAACTGATTCTTCGATGTATTTCGGAAAATTCCAACTAATCGTGAGATCACCTCGACGGCCGCCAGGAGATCCCCGGAAAAGCACCGCGCGCCGCGTCCCGACGGGGAACGCGGCGCGCGGTGGGTGCCTGGAGTTACTTCGCGACCTGCTTGGCCGACTCCGGGTCGCGCTTGACCTTGATCAGGGACGCGACCGTGGTGATGGCCAGGACGCCCACGATGACCGACAGCGACAGCTCGATCCCGATCACCGGCACCGGCAGCGGCTCGCCGCCGTTGAGGAAGGGCAGCGAGTTGGAGTGCAGCGCCTCGAGGATCAGCTTCACGCCGATGAACCCGAGGATCACCGACAGCCCGATCGACAGGTAGATCAGCTTGCTGAGCAGGCCGCCGAGCAGGAAGTACAGCTGCCGCAGGCCCATCAGGGCGAACGCGTTGGCGGTGAAGACCAGGAACGGCTCCTTGGTCAGGCCGAAGATCGCCGGGATCGAGTCCAGCGCGAACAGCAGGTCCGTGGTGCCGATCGCGACCATCACGATGAACATCGGGGTCACGAACCGCTTGCCGTTGATCCGGATGAACGACTTGGAGTCGTGGTACTGGTCGGTCACCGGGAAGATCTTGCGGACCAGGCGCAGCGCCGCGTTCTCCTTGAACTCCTCTTCCTCCTCGTCGTGGTCCGTCCGCGCCAGCTTGTAGCCGGTGTAGATCAGGAACGCGCCGAACAGGTAGAAGACCCAGCTGAACTGGGCGATCACGGCCGCGCCGACGGCGATGAAGATGCCGCGCATGACCAGCGCCATCACGATGCCCACGAGCAGCACCTTGTGCTGGTGGATCGCGGGCACCTTGAAGGTGCTCATGATGATCAGGAAGATGAAGAGGTTGTCGACGCTGAGCGAGTACTCCGTGATGTACCCGGCGAAGAACTCACCCGCGTAGGTGCCGCCGGCGAAGTACCAGATGCCCAGGCCGAACGCGATCGCGACGGCGACGTAGAAGGTCACCCACCGGCCGGCTTCGCCGATGGTGACCTCGTGCGGCTTGCGGTCGACGATGAACAGGTCGATCGCGAGCAAGGCCAACAAGCCCGCGATCGTCGCGATCCACAACCACGCAGGGACACCCATCGACACACCTCCGGTACATCGCGCGCACGCCAATGACCGGAGGTCTCCTCCGCCGATCGGGCGAACCGGTCGACCGGCGGCACCGGGAACCCGACGCTGGGCTCCGTGCTGACGACACCGCCGCGAGGGAGTACTCCCCTCCACATTTCGCTGCCCAGTCTCACGCACAACTGCGGGTTCGCGCCAGCCGGCGTGATCAGACACACCCGCTCGGGTGGGCTTTCCCTGAGAAAGGGCAACCTCGGAGATCACGTCTTCTCAGCATCACACGCCAGTGTGACGCAGTCGGCCTAACCTCAGGCTCGTGGCCCCAACCTCCCGCCTCCGCGGCAGGTGGTCGCTCCCCGCGCTGGTCGTGCTGGTCGCCCTGGTGGGCGCCATCGTGGTCTGGGTGCGGTCGGGCGACGACCCTCCGCCGGTGAGCACCCGCGACGCGGTGATCGACGTGCCGGAAAGCCCCGGCAGCGACCGCACGGTCCAGCTCGACACCACCCTCTACCTGCCCGAACGCACCCCCGCGCCGGCGATCCTGCTCCCGCACGGCTTCGGCGGCAGCAAGGACGGCGTCTCCGCCCAGGCCCGTGAGCTGGCCCAGGGCGGGTTCGTCGTCCTGGCCTACTCGGCGCGCGGCTTCGGCCGCAGCACCGGCAGCATCGAGCTGAACTCGCTGGACCACGAGGTCCGCGACGCCCAGAAGCTGCTGGACTGGCTCGCCACCCGCGAGGAGGTGCGCACCGACGCCGCGGGCGACCCGCGCGTGGGCGTGACCGGCGGGTCCTACGGCGGCGCGCTGGCGCTGTCGCTGGCCGGCGTGGACCCGCGGGTGGACACCATCGCGCCGGTCATCACGTTCAACGACCTGGGCCAGGCGCTGCTGCCCAACTCGGCCCGGCCCGACCGGGTGGACGCCGGGACGCCGGCGGTGGGCGCGTTCGCCGACGACGGCGTGTTCAAGCGGTCCTGGGCGGGCATCTTCTTCTCCGCGGGCCTGTCCGGCGGAGACCTCGCGAGCCCCGGCCAGGAGGCCGCCGAGCCCGGCCAGGACGACGACGCCGCAGGTCAGGCGGCCGACGCGGCGGCAGCGGTCACGGCACCGCAACAGCAGGGCGCGCAGCAGGGCCGGCCGGCAGCCCCGGTGAACGGCGCGTGCGGCCGGTTCGCCGCGGACGTGTGCGCGGCCTACACCGAGGTCGCCACGACGGGCCGGGCGAGCGAGAAGACGCTGGAGATCCTGCGCCGCGCCTCCCCGTCCTCGGTGACCGACAAGATCACCCAGCCGACGCTGCTGGTGCAGGGCGAGCAGGACACCCTGTTCGGCCTGGACCAGGCCGACGCCAACGCCCGCCAGATCGCCGCGAACGGCGCGAAGGTGAAGGTCGTCTGGTACTCCGGCGGCCACGACGGCGGGTCGCCCGGCCCCGAGCTGCGCGGGCAGATCGCCGACTGGATGGCCTTCCACCTCGACGGCAAGGGCGCCGACCCGGGCACCGGCTTCGAGTACACGGTCGTGGGCGCGTTCCGCAGCAGCGGAGCGCCGTCGCTGCGCAACGTCATCGCGCCGAGCTACCCCGGCCTGAACGGCGGCAGCGCGGCGGAGCGCAGGAACGTGGCCCTGTCCGGGCGGGACCAGACGGTGGTCAACCCGGCGGGCGGCAACCCGGCGGCCGTGTCGAGCCTGCCCGGCCTGGGGTCGGCGCTGTCGCGGTCGTCCTCGCTGACGTCGCGGCTGTCGCTGGACCTGCCCGGCCAGGCGGCCGTGTTCGCCAGCGAGCCGTTCACCTCGCAGGTGCTGCTGACCGGGTCGTCCACGGTCCGGTTGAAGGTGTCGGCCGTGCCGGGCACGGTGGTGCCGCCCGAGGGCGCGGTGCTGTTCGCCAAGCTGTACGACGCGGACGCCAACGGGGTGCGGACCCTGCCCGGGTCGGCCGTGGCGCCGTTCCGCGTGCGGAACCTGCCCGCGGACGGCACGCCGGTCGAGGTGACCGTGACGCTGCCCGGCGCGGTGCGGCCGGTGGAGAGCGACCACCGTCTCCAGCTGGTGGTGTCCACGACCGACCAGGCCTACGCCAACGCCACCGCCCCGGCGGCCTACCGGATCTCGCTGGCCTCGCCGGACCTGGCGGTGCCGGTGGTGCCGGGCGCGAACGCGACCAGCGAGGTGCCGACCGGCGCCCTGTGGGGCATCGCGATCGTGCTGCTGGTGTGCCTGGTGGTGGCCGTGGTGGCGTGGTTCCGCCGCCGGCTGACCGCGGACGTCGACCCCGAGCTGACGTCGGTCCCGCTGGTCATCTCGAGCCTGACCAAGTCCTACCCCGGCGGGCTGACCGCGGTGCGGGACCTGTCGTTCCGGGTGGAGCACGGCCAGGTGCTGGGTCTGCTCGGCCCCAACGGCGCGGGCAAGACGACCACGCTGCGGATGCTGATGGGCCTGATCACGCCTTCGGAGGGCGAGATCAGGGTGTTCGGGCACCGGGTCCACGCCGGCGCGCCCGTGCTGTCGCGGATCGGGTCGTTCGTGGAGGGGTCGGGCTTCCTGCCCCACCTGTCCGGCATCGCGAACCTCAAGCTGTACTGGGCGGCCACCGGCCGTCCGGTCGAGCAGGCGCACTTCGACGAGGCCCTGGAGATCGCGGGCCTGGGCGGCGCGGTGCACCGCAAGGTCCGGACCTACAGCCAGGGCATGCGGCAGCGGCTCGCCATCGCCCAGGCCATGCTCGGCCTGCCGGACCTGCTCGTGCTCGACGAGCCGACCAACGGGCTCGACCCGCCCCAGATCCACCAGATGCGCGAGGTCCTGCGGCGCTACGCCGCCGCCGGGCGCACGGTGCTGGTGTCCTCCCACCTGCTCGCCGAGGTCGAGCAGACGTGCAGCCACGTCGTGGTCATGCACAAGGGCACCCTGGTCGCGGCCGGTCCGGTCGAGGAGATCGCGACGGGCGGCGGCGAGGCCAGCTTCCGGGTCGACCGGCCCGAGGAGGCGGCCGACGTGCTGCGCGGGTTGTCCGGGGTCCGGAGCGTGTCGGTGGACGGCGAGCAGGTCCACGCGAGCCTGAACGGGACTCCGCGCGCGGAGGCGTTGCAGGCTTTGGTGGCGGCGGGGGTGGCGGTCGACCAGGCCGGTCCGCGCCGTCGGTTGGAGGACGCGTTCCTGGAGTTGGTGGGCGAATGACTGAGAACGGTGTGCACACCGACCCGTCGGCGATCTCGGACCTGACCGACGCGGCGGAGCACGAGAACGCGGCCGTCGCGCCGGACGGGTCGAAGGTGGGCTACCGGGCCGGGCGGACGCTGCCGGTGCGGGTCGAGCTGGCGCGGCAGTTGCGCCGGCGGCGGACGCAGTTGGTGCTGGGTTTCCTGGTGCTGCTGCCGTTCATCCTGGTGGTGGCGTTCGAACTCGGTCAGGCGTCGCCGAACCGGCGCTCGGGCGGGTTCGTGGACCTGGCGACGGCGTCCGGCGTGAACTTCGTGATCCTCACGCTGTTCGTGTCCGGGAGCTTCCTGCTGCCGATGATCGTGGCGCTGTTCTTCGGCGACACGATCGCGTCGGAGGCGTCGTGGTCGAGCCTGAAGTACCTGTTGGCGGCACCGATCCCGCGGCACAGGCTGTTGCGCCAGAAGGCGCTGGCGTCCGGGGTGCTGTCGGTGTTCGCGCTGGTGCTGCTGCCGTTGGTGGCACTGGGCGTCGGCGTGGCCTGGTACGGCGCGGGCGAGGCGGTCTCACCGACCGGTGAGGCGGCGTCGTTCGGGTCCAGCGTGTACGGGGTGGCCCTGGCGGTCTGCTACATCTCCATCCACCTGTTCTGGGTGGCGGGGTTGGCGCTGTACCTGTCGGTGTCGACGGACGCGCCGCTGGGCGCTGTCGGCGGGGCGGTGCTGGTGTCGATCCTGTCGCAGATCTTGGACCAGATCACGGCTTTGGAGGATTTGCGGGACTACCTGCCCACGCATTACGCGTTGGCTTGGGCGGACTTGTTGTCGTCCGACGTGGACTGGTCGCAGATGGCCAAGGGGACGTTCTCCGCTTTGGCTTATGGGGCGTTCTTCACGCTCCTGGCCGCCCGCAAGTTCGCTCGCAAGGACGTCACGTCCTGATCACTGTTCGGGCCGGGAGCGGTCATAGCGCTCCCGGCTCGCCAGGACGTCCTCGATGTTCTCCTCCGCCCAGCTCTTGATCGCGGCCATGACCGGCATGAGGCTGTGGCCCGAGGGCGTGAGTTCGTAGTCGACCCGGACGGGGACCTCGGCGGTGACCCTGCGCGTGATCAGGCCGTCCCGTTCGAGTGAGCGCAGGGTCTGAGTGAGCATCTTTTGGCTGACGCCGGCGATGGTGTGGTTCAGCTCGCTGTAGCGGCGGGGGCCTTCGGAGAGGGCTACCAGGACCAGGCTGACCCACTTGTCGCTGATGCGGTCCAGCAGGTGCCGTGCCGGGCATTCCTTCAGGTAGGCGTCGTAGGCCTGGCGGCGTTCTTCGCGGCGTTCGCTCGCCGTTCGGGTGACCATGAGCTCCCCTACGCACTTTCGGGTTCGTACTTCCCTATGGAGAGTAGCTCTCCATAGGTTCGTGGGCATGCTTGCGGTGATCGTGCGGTCCTTTGGTGTGGTCGAAGTGGTGGATGTGCCGGTTCCTGTGCCTGGGGTGGGGCAGGTGCGGGTTCGGGTGTGTGCGGCGGCGGTCAATCCGGTGGACTTCGCCACTCGGTCGGGGGCGTTGCACGCGGCTGGGTTGGTGTCGGCTCCTGTGGTGGGGCTGGGGTGGGACGTGGCCGGCGTGGTGGACGCGGTGGGGGACGGTGTGGCGTTCGCCGTGGGGGATGTGGTCGTGGGGTTGCGGGATCGGTTGCCGACCTTGGGGGCGCAGGCCGAGTTCGTGGTGTTGGACGCTTCGGCGGTGGCGCGGGCGCCTCGGTCGGTGTCGTTGGAGGCGGCTGCCACGTTGCCGTTGGGTGGGTTGACGGCGTGGCAGGCGTTGGACCTGTTGGACCTGCCGGTGGGTGCGTCCGTGTTGGTGACCGGCGCGGGTGGGTCCGTGGGTGGGTTCGCCGTGCAGCTCGCGGTGGCGCGGGGGTTGCGGGTGGTGGCGTTGGCGGCCGATGCGGAGTTGGTGCGGTCCTACGGGGCCACTTGGGTGGTGCCGCGTGGGGTGGATGTCGGGGCGGCGGTGCGGGAAGTGGTGCCCGGCGGGGTGGACGGGGTGGTGGACGCCGCCGCGTTGGGGGTCGAGGCGTTGGACGCGGTGCGTGGTGGTGGGGCGTTCGTCGCGGTGCTCGGGTCGGCGACGCCGGTCGGGTTGCGGGGCATCCGGGTGGCGAACGTGTGGATCCGGGCGGACGGGGAGCAGTTGGCGGCGCTGGTGGACCTGGTGGATGACGGGACGGTTCGGCTGGTCGAGCCGGAGACCGTGCCGTTGGCGGAGGTGGCCGAGGTGCACGACGGGGTGCGGCGGCGGGTGGTGCTCGTTCCCCCGGCGGCCGGCGGTGGTCGGGCGTAGCGTGCGGGCCATGCCTCGACCTGTGCACTTCGAGATCTTCGCGGCGGATCCGGCGCGGGCGATCTCCTTCTACGAGACGGTGTTCGGCTGGACGTTCGAGCGGTGGGGCCAGGAGGAGTACTGGCTCGTCACCACCGGCGCGGAGGGTCCCGGGGTCAACGGTGGCCTGCTGCCGCGCCAGGGGCCCGAACCCGAGCCGGACGGTCCGGTCAACGGGTACGTGATGACGACCGGGGTGGAGGACGTCGACGCCACCATCGCGGCCATCGAGGGCGCGGGCGGGACCGTCGCGCTGCCCAAGAACCACATGCCGGGCGTCGGACTGCTCGCCTACTACCGGGACACCGAGGGCAACCTGTTCGGCGTGCTCCAGCCGGAAGAGGGCATGGGCTAGGGCCGCTGGGGCCGCTTGCCGCGTGGCAGCTTCGCCACGACCGCGTCGTAGGACCGGTCGACGAGTTCGCGCACGTCGTCCTCGGGGACGTTGCCGCCGAGCTGGAGGCGGTTCCAGCCGTAGCGGCCGATGTACGGGCTGATCGTGATGTCGTCGGGGAAGCGGTCGCGCCACTCGACCGCGTCCTCGGCGTTCACGCCGCACTTGACGCCCACGGACTCGGCGGACAGCCCGATGAACGCGAACGCCTTGCCACCGACCTTGCAGACCAGTTCCTCGTCGCCCCAGGGGTAGCTCTCCTCGGCGCCGGGTTTGGCGAGGCAGTACGCGATCACGTCGTCAACCGTCACGCGCACACGCTAGGCCAATGCCCCGACGAACCGCGTGAGCAACGACGCGAACACCTCCCGCTTCGCCTCGGTCCACCCGGTCATGGCCCGGTCGAACGCCTCCTGCCGGCGCCCGCCGCCGCTGTCGCCGCCGGACCTCCACCATCGGTTCGCACCGCCCAGATGGGTGACCTGGCCGTCGAGGAGTACACCGCCACCGTCACCACGCTGGAGAAGATGGCCGCCAACCTCGAAAAGACCCATTCATAGCGGATGGAAACGCCGTAACAGGACTTCGCCGGCCGTCGATCCACGATCATGGGGACGCCCAGGAGCAAGACCGCGCGCAACGAACTCACCTTCGACGGCCTGTGCCGGTTGCTGAAGTCGGCGTCCACCGACAGCAAGCTGCTGGACAACCTCGACACCCTCAGCGGCGCACTCCTGGTGCTGGCGCCCGTCGCCGTCGGCGCGCCCTCCCTGCTCCCGTTGCTGGGCGCGAAGAACGAACTGGTCAAAGCCGGGAAGCACGTCGTCCGCACGTTGGCCAAGCGCCCCGCCGACGACAAGCTCACCCGGCACGACCTGCTCCTCACCGCCTACTGCCTGACCTGCTACACGGCGTTCTTCGAGGCCGTGCACCGCATGCTGCCCGGACTGCGCGAACGGCTCGGCCTGACCGACGCGGACCGCCTGGCGCTGACCAACCGGGCGGTGCGCGGGCTCGGCGGACCCGCCGGCGCGGACGACGTCTCCGCGCTCGCCCGCTACCAGATCGCCCTGCCCCACCCCAACGACCTGGTCGAGCACACCGCCAACCAACTGGACCCGCTCTACGCGCGGATGACCGCCGCGTTCGAGGTCCTGGTGCGCCAACTCGCCGTGTGGGACGAGGCCGACGAGACCGAGCGCGACCACGTCCTCGCGGCGATCCGGGAACTGCCGGACGTGGCGAAGAAGCTGTACCGGACGCAGTACCAGGCGCTGTGCGTGGAGTTCAACGAGTTCTACGTGTGGGCGAACCTGCAAGAGCACGCGATCACCCGGCGCAACCTCGACCAGGTGGCCACGGACGTCAAAGCCGTGCTGGAACTGCTCTCCGCCCGGCCCGCCGGTGTCGACATCGGCCTGGCGGGCCTGGGTGACGCGCTCGCCCGCGCCCTCCCGCGCGAGGACAACCTGGACGAGACGCTGGCCGGCCTCGGGCGCGCGTACCGGGAGGCGCTCGACGAGCCGATCATCGACGACACCCACTCGGGTGACGGCGTCGACCTCCGGTACCCGGCCAAGGCGGACATCTTCGTGCCGCAGGCGTTCCGGTCCCTCCGGTACACCCGGGACGTCGGCCCGCTGGAGAACGAAGACCTGTGGTCGAGGTTGGACGTGCGGCACGACATCGGTCGGTACGTGCTCGCGCACCTGTCCAGCCCGTACAGCCTGGAGGCGCCGCTGGTCGTGCTCGGCCAGCCGGGGTCGGGCAAGTCGCTGCTCACCGAGGTGCTCGCGGGGCGACTGGCCGGCGGCGAGTACCACCCGGTGCGGGTGGAGCTGCGGGACATCAACCCGGACTCGGACATCCAGACCCAGATCGAGGAGCAGATCCGCGCCGACACCGGCCGCGAGGCGAACTGGGCGGAACTGTCCAGCCGCTGCGGCGACCGCCCACCGCTGGTGGTCCTCGATGGCTACGACGAGTTGTTGCAGGCCAGCGGGAAGGTGTTCAGCACGTACCTGATGGCGGTGGCGGCCTTCCAGAAGCGCGAACGCGTGCAGGGCCGCACGGTCCGGGTCATCGTGACCAGCCGGGTGACTCTCATCGACAAGGCCGAGATCCCGGCCGGCTCCACCGTCGTTCGCCTGGAGGAGTTCGACGCTGCCCGCCAAGCCGAGTGGATCGACATCTGGAACCGCGCCAACGACCCGTACTTCACCGCCCACGACACCAAGCCGTTCCACCTGCCCGACGATGACAACATCCGCACCCTGGCCGGCCAGCCGTTGCTGCTGCTCATGCTGGCCCTGTACGACTCGGACCGGAACCGCTTGGCACAGCAAGGTTCCCTGGACCGGACCGTCCTCTACCACGGCCTGCTGACCAGGTTCATCACCCGCGAACGCCTCAAGGGCGAGGACGGCAAACTCTTCCGCGCACTGCACGTGGAAGAGCGCGGGCGCTTGGTGGACACCGACTTGCGTCGCCTGGCGGTGGCCGCCGTGGGCATGTTCAACCGGCGTTCGCTGCACATCACCAAGAGCGACCTCGACGGGGACATCGGGTACTTCGGCCTGCACCGGGCCGCCGCCTCGACCCCGGGACCGGAGCTCGGGCAGGCCGAACTCCTCCTGGGCAGCTTCTTCTTCGTCCACGAGTCGCGGTCGCGGTTGCGTGCCGGGACCGGCGGTCAGGCGGCGTTCGAGTTCCTGCACAACACGTTCGGCGAGTTCCTGGCCGCGCACTGGCTCATGGAGACGGTGCTCGGCGAGACGGAGACCGTGCGCCACCTGTCGGCCAACCCCGGCCTCGGCCACATGCTGGACCGCCACCTCGGCACACTGCCGGACCACTGGTACACGACCCTGATGGCCACGCCCCTGTACAGCCGCCCGGTCGTGCTGGAGATGCTGCGCGAGTGGAGCGCACACCGGCTGGCAGCGGCGGGCCGGACGCCCGAGGGCTTCACTACCGACCTCGAACGGATCTGCTACCGCCAGCTCGGCCTGTGGCAGGAGGACGCGGCGGTGCCGGACATGCTGCTGGGTACGCGCAAGACCCCGTTCCCGCCCAACTCCCCCATCACCAACCTGGCCACCTACACGCTCAACCTCGTCGTCCTGCGGTGCATCGTCGGCGGCCCGTTCGAGGTGGACTGGAGCCGGCTGGGCGGGAAGTGGACCAACCTCACCGACCTGTGGCGCGCGGGCTTGGGCCGCAACAACCTCACGGGCGTCTCCACGGTCCTCTCCGCCCAGGTGAGGCCGGGCGGTCTCCGCTTGGAAGCACGACCGAAGCTGGGCCAACTCAGCCCGGCCGGCTACTTGACCGCGCGGTACGACCTGGCCCAGGCGATCGGCGACGACGAGTTGGCGGCCCTGGCCGGCTGGGCGCTCCAAGACGCGAACCCCTTCGACCCACCGCCGCTGGAAGAGTTGGCCAAGCTGCCGACCATCGGGGGCAGCGCCCTGCACGACGAGATCCACGCACGGGCGGAACTGCGCGCCTGGCGGGTGCACGGGACGAGGCCCTCCAACGTGCGCCCCAAGCACAGCACGGCGAGCAGCCTCCTACTCGACTTCCTCACGACCGCGACCGCCCTGCACTTCGAACTGTTCACCAGGGTCGATCCCGATTTGGCGACCCGTCTCTGGCACACGCCGCCGGCCGTTCGCAGGTTCGACTCAGCGTCCGACGCCGAGGCACACCGGTGGGTGGAAGAGCTACCGGCGATCACCGCGGACGTGATCGCCGATCGCCGCGAGAAGGGATTCGCACGACTCGATGACGAAAGCCCTCGCGACCTGTGGGTGAAAGCCCTCTCCAAAGCAGCGTTGCGCGTTGTTGACGCCGCTCCGGCGACGCTGCATCCGGAGATCGGCTACGAGCTGATCGCCTCCGAGCAGGCACCCAGCTCGCTGGTCCATCGGCTGCTCGGGCCGGAGGCGGACCCCTGGACCATCGCTCGCCGCCCTCGCTCGACACTGGTCCGCCTGATCGAGCTGTCGAGCCAATGGGGCACGTGGGGTTGGGTGGTCACCACGCTGCGCGCGCTGGACGAGAGCGACGATCGCACTCGACTGGTGGCGGACTTCGGCGCGGTCGGCACGATGGTCCTCCTGCGTGCCGGCGGACGAACCGCTGAGCGTGAGGCCGGCGCACTGCTCTCGTTGGACCTCCTCGGCATCGTGGACTGGTGCTTCACGGTGGTCTCCGCGGAGGAACAACGGCTTGCTGTCGAGGAGTGCCTGAAGCTGGTGGACGAAGCCCCGGCGTCTTGGCTGCGGATCGTGGGCATCACGTTCCCCGACGGCCGGCATTGGGTGTGGGAGTTGGCCGAGCAGTTCAAAGGTGAGTTGTCGGTGTCTGCGACCGCCGTGCTAGAGCGTCTGCGCGAACGGGAAGAAGGTGGCCCCGCCGCTGGGTGAGCGGCGGGGCCGGTGTGGTGGGAGCGGGGTTACTTGACGCCTGCCGCGTCCATGCCTCGGAGTTCCTTCTTCAGGTCCTGGATTTCGTCGCGGAGGCGGGCGGCCAGTTCGAACTGGAGTTCTCGGGCCGCGTTCATCATCTGGTCCGTGAGCTGCTGGACCAGGTCGGCCAACTCGGACCTGGCCATCGTGGTGGTGTCGCGGTCGGCCAGGACGCCCGAGCTTCGGCCGCTCGCGCCCGGGTCGCCCGTGGGCTTCTTGCCGCGGGAGGCGTTGCGGCCGGAGCCGCCGGGGGCGATGGCGTCTTCCGCCTCGGCGTAGACCTGTTCCAGGATGTCGGTGATCTTCTTGCGCAGCGGCTGCGGGTCGATGCCGTTGGCCTCGTTGTAGGCGATCTGCTTGGCGCGCCTGCGGTTGGTCTCCTCGATCGCGTGCGCCATCGAGTCGGTGATGCGGTCCGCGTACATGTGGACCTCGCCGGACACGTTGCGGGCCGCGCGGCCGATGGTCTGGATCAGGCTGGTGCCGGAGCGGAGGAAGCCCTCCTTGTCGGCGTCCAGGATCGCGACCAGCGAGACCTCCGGGAGGTCCAGGCCCTCGCGCAGCAGGTTGATGCCGATCAGGACGTCGTACTCGCCCAGGCGCAGCTGCCGCAACAGCTCCACGCGGCGGAGGGTGTCCACCTCGGAGTGCAGGTAGCGGACTCGGATGCCCAGTTCCAGCAGGTAGTCGGTGAGGTCCTCGGCCATCTTCTTGGTGAGGGTGGTGACCAGGACCCGTTCGTCGCGTTCGGCTCGGACGCGGATCTCGTGGACCAGGTCGTCGATCTGGCCCTCGGTGGGCTTGACGACGACCTCGGGGTCGACCAGGCCGGTGGGGCGGATGACCTGTTCGACGAACTCGCCGCCCGCCTGGCCCATCTCGTACGGGCCGGGGGTGGCCGACAGGTACACCGTCTGGCCGATCCGGTCGGCGAACTCCTCCCAGGTCAGCGGGCGGTTGTCCAGCGCGCTGGGCAGGCGGAAGCCGTGCTCGACCAGGTTGCGCTTGCGGGACGCGTCACCCTCGTACATGCCGCCGATCTGCGGCACGGTCACGTGGGACTCGTCGATGACCAGCAGGAAGTCGTCCGGGAAGTAGTCGATCAGGGTGGCGGGCGCGGTGCCGGGGCCGCGGTCGTCGATGTGGCGCGAGTAGTTCTCGATGCCCGAGCAGAACCCGACCTGGCGCATCATCTCGATGTCGTACGTGGTGCGCATGCGCAGCCGCTGCGCCTCCAGGAGCTTGCCCTGCCGCTCCAGCTTCGCCAGCTGGTCGGCCAGCTCCGCCTCGATGTTCTGGATGGCCTTCTCCATGCGCTCCGGGCCGGCCACGTAGTGCGTGGCGGGGAAGATGCGCAGTTCGTCGACCTCGCGGATCACGTCGCCGGTGAGCGGGTGCAGGTAGTACAGCTTGTCGATCTCGTCGCCGAAGAACTCGATGCGGATCGCCAGCTCCTCGTACGCCGGGATGACCTCCACCGTGTCGCCCCGGACGCGGAAGGTGCCCCGGTTGAACGCGATGTCGTTGCGCGCGTACTGGATGTCGACCAGCGCCCGCAGCAGCAGGTCGCGTTCGACCTCCCCGCCGACCTCCAGGTGGATCGACCGGTCGAGGTAGGACTGCGGTGTGCCCAGGCCGTAGATGCACGACACGGACGCGACCACGATCACGTCCCGCCTGGTCAGCAGGCTCATGGTGGCCGAGTGGCGCAGCCGCTCCACGTCCTCGTTGATCGAGGAGTCCTTCTCGATGTAGGTGTCGGTCTGCGGGATGTACGCCTCGGGCTGGTAGTAGTCGTAGTAGCTGACGAAGTACTCCACCGCGTTGTGCGGGAAGAACTCCTTCAGCTCGTTGGCCAGCTGCGCGGCCAGCGTCTTGTTCGGCGCCATCACCAGCGTGGGCCGTTGCAGCTTCTCCACCAGCCACGCCGTGGTGGCGGACTTGCCCGTGCCGGTGGCGCCGAGCAGCACGACGTCCTTCTCCCCGCCCCTGATCCGGCGCTCCAGGTCGGCGATGGCCGCCGGCTGGTCGCCCGCCGGCTGGTACTCGCTGACCACGCGGAACTGACCGTCGGAGCGGGGGATGTCCCCGACGGGGCGGTGCGACGAGTGCGCCTTGACCGGGATCTCGGTTGGGAATGCCACGGACACGACGGTACGCCCCGGGTACGACAATTTTCGATCGGACCTGGTCAGGAGCCGTCAGCAGTTGCAGTCGCAGCAGGTGCAGCACTCGCAGGCGCTGCAACACTCGCAGGCGTTGCACCACGCGTCGCGGGGCTTGCCGCTCCACGAGCCCGGGTACGGGTCGCGGCAGCACTGCTGGCAGGTGCCGCACTGGTAGAGCGCGGCCAGGCAGCCCATCAGGAAACCGCGTTCGCGGGGCGGGTGGACCAGTTTCGGCCAGAACCACAGGCCGCTGCCGGGCGGCGGCTCGGCGGAGCGCTTGCGCTTGCCCTTCTTCGTGGGCGGTGGCGTGCCGCCCGTGCCGGGGGCGGCGGGCGGGGGCATCGCGCCGGGCGGCGGCACGGCTCCGTGAGGCGGCTGACCGGGGTGATGCGGCTGACCGGGGTGAGCGGGCTGGGCGGGCGGGTACATGCCCGGGGCGGGGTTCCAGCCGGGCGGCGTCGGCGGGGTGTGGGCGTGGGGGTCGCCGAACGACCGGCGGATGGATTCCTGCACCTCGTGCACCAGCAGCGCGTGCACCAGGCGGTCGTCGGTGAACTCGACCTCCTTCAGCGCCAGCTTGATGCCCAGCGCCGCGTCCTCGCACAGCCGCCGGGCTTCCTCCAGGGACGTGCCGGTCGCGTCCAGCGGGTTGTACGCACCCGACGCCCGGTCCTCCTCAAGGTCCTCCACGGCGTCCAACAGGTGCGCCAGCCGCCCGAACAGCCGGCCCACCTCGCGCAGCGGCTCGGCGTTCCCCGGACGGCCGGCCAGCACGGCGGTCTGCGCCACGGCCTCGCCGGCGGCGGTCTCGGTCGGCTCCGTCACCAGCAGCACCGAGCTGCCCAGCCCAGCCGCCGCCTCCACCTCCGACTGCCGCGCCACCGCCGCCACCAGCACCGACGTGTCGAACCCCAGGTCCGACCCGGTCTCCGCCGCCTGCGCCGCCCAACGCCGCGCCACCTGCCGCCCGACACCGCGCGCCGGACCGGTCGAGAACACGCCGTCCCGGTCGTCCACGTGGTCCCCGACCTTCGCGGACGCCAGCACCAGCGACACCGCCGCCGCCAGACGCGCACCGGCGCCCACGGCCACATCGGCGGACTGCATCCCGCGCAACGCACAAGGCCCCGCGCTGCGCCTTGAACGGCCCATCTGCGCCTCTACAAGAGCCGAGATGACCAGACCGTCGTAGTTCGTCACCACCCGCGCCATGTGCCCGTGGTCGTCGCGGAGGGCGAGGCACAGCCCGCACAGGTGGGCCAGCCAGGATTCACGCAGGTCCGCGCCCAGTCGGTTGCGGCACGGGCGGATGATTCCGAACATGGCCGGAAGACTAAGCGATCATCCTCCTTTCGGGTGACTAAACGAGGTGTTCAGCGGGTGTGCGTGCATAGGGTGCGCACGTGACGCTGAGCGCCGCCGCAGGGACCACGCACATGCACATCCACCCGCCCAAGATCGAGTACTTCGACCTCGACGCCAAGAGCAACACGGACCCGAAGGGCATCCTGCGCGGCGTCGACGAGTACCGCCTGACCGAAGCGGGTCTCTACATGTTCCGGCCGGTCCCCGGCCACCCCCGCCTGTCGCACTTCGAGTCCTGGCTGCTGCCCGCGCACGGCCTGCGCGTGACCCGCCAGTCCTGGCACCCAGGCCACGAGTGCGACTACGACCTCTACCTGGACGTGGTGGAGATCAGCTCGAGCGGGTCGGTGTGGAAGACCGTGGACCTCTACCTGGACCTCGTCGTGCGCACCGGCCACAGCGTGCGCGTGTTGGACACCGACGAGCTGCTGTTGGCGCTCCAGCGCGGCCTTGTGCAGCCAGAACGCGCCCAATGGGCACTGGAGACCACCTACAACGCCGTGGCGGGCATAGCGGCCCACGGGAACGACGCCATCCGCTGGCTCGCGGCCCAAGGAACGATCACCACATGGCGTCGGCGGTAATACAGAGGGTGAGACCCGCTGGTCAACCGCCGTCCGAGTCCGTCACCTGATAGTGACCTCCCCCTACACAGACCGTGATGTAACGAATCGACCCGCTGTGTTACCAGCCGCACACTTACGGCTACCCTCGGGTCGCGTGGGAGCGGTCATCACACCTCAGCTGGTCGACGTGGTCGACACCGTCAGCGCAGTTCGGAGCTATTCCTCGGGCATGTCGCGGCACTTGACGACGTGCCGGGTCGAGCACTGGGGACTGCGCCTGGAGTGCCCCACGCCGGACGACCCGTTCTCCGACTCCGAGGTCACCTGGTTGATGCCGGACCTCGGCCTGCGGCTCACCCACCAGCGGCCCCGGTCGCGGCACGCCCGCAGCGGCCCCAGCGTGCTCAGCGCGGTCCGCGTGCAGCGCGACGGCCGCTCCTGGCGCACCACCGACCTCCTGCTGGGCCTGGCCGTCCCCGGCGGCACCACGGCCCGCATCGTGCGCTCCGAGGAGTTCGCGGCGGCGGTGGCCGGCCGGGTCCTCGGCCCCGAGGACGCCGACCAGGCCCTGCGCACCGTCCACCGGACGCTCGAGCAGATCAGCCTGCACCGCCACGACCTGGGCGCCTGGCTGACCCACCGCGGCATCTACGACGCCTGGCCGTCCTTGTAGGTGCTGTAGAAGGCGTTCATCCGCTCCACCGCCGCCTCCATGAACGGCTCCTTGGCGTCCCCGTAGGCGAAGCCGTCCTTGTCGCCCGTGAACTGCGCCGACAGGCCCAGCTTCAGGGCCTCGTACTCGGCGCGCGCGACCGAGTCGACCCGCAGCCAGTCCCGGAACCGGACCGCCCACGTCCACGCCGGGCCGTCCTGGACCCGGACGTGCAGGTTGACCCGGCGCTTCGGGTCGCAGCCGGCGTGCAGGCGCTTCACCCACAGCGCCGGGTCGCCGAACCGCACGGTGTCCTCGCCGTAGCCCAGGGAGGGGAAACCGGCCTCCGCCAGCACGTCGGCCAGCGAGTCGGCCTCCTCCATCGACCGCACGCCCAGCTGGAAGTCCAGCACGTCCTTGGCGGCCAGGCCGGGGATCGAGGTCGAGCCGATGTGCTCGACGTGCCGCCCGCCCGCCGCCAGCGAGATCCGCTTGGCGATGCGCTCGGCCTGGAGCGGCCACGTCCCGTCGTAGGGCACCACCTTCGGCGGGCCGCCGGCGTAGCGGCGCAGGCGCACGTTGGCCTCGTAGGGCACCAGCCGGTCCGCCCACAGGGCGTCCACCTCCGCGAGCACCACGTCCGGCGTGCCGCTGTTGTCCAACCACACGTCCGCCACGGCCCGGCGCTGCTCGTCGGTGGCCTGCTTGGCCATCCGGTTGCGCGCGTCCTGCTCGTCCAGACCGCGTCCGACCAGGCGTTTCACCCGCTGGTCCAGGTCGGCGTCCACGATGATCACCAGGTGGTAGGCGGGCGCCAGGCCGTTCTCCACCAGCAGCGGGACGTCGTGGACGACGATGGCGTCCGCGGGCGCGGCGGCGATCAGCTCGGCGGTCCGCGCGCCGATGCGCGGGTGCATGATGCCGTTGAGGGTCTGCCGGTCGCGGTCGTCGCCGGAGCCGAACACCCGCTCGGCCAGGGCCGCCCGGTTCAGCGACCCGTCCGGGTTGAGCACCTCGGACCCGAACGCCGCCTCGATGTCCTTCAACGCGTCCGTGCCCGGCTCGACGACCTCCCGGGCCAGCCGGTCGGAGTCGATCACCACCGCGCCGTGCTCCGCGAGCCTGCCCGCCACCGTCGACTTACCGGATCCGATGCCCCCCGAGAGGCCCACGCGCAACATGGCGCACAGTCTGCCGGGAACGCGGAGAAGCCGCGATCGACTTCAGGCGTCCTCGAGGGGCGTCATGGACTGCACCGCCAACGCCGTCAGGATGTCCTTCACCTTGTCGTCGGGCAGGTAGCCGGCCTTGGCCCGCACCACGTAGGTCGTCTTGCCCAACGAGCCCACGAGCAGCCGTTCGGCGTTCGTGGTGACCAGCTGCGCCTTGTGCTTGGTCACCTCGACCTCGGTCGCCTGCCCGCCGTCCTTCTTCTCGGCCTCGACGCTCTCGGTGACCCGTTCCTTGGCCGAGGCGTCGTCGGAGTAGGTCGACAGGCCGATGATCAGCGGCGAGTCGCCGATGTCCTTGCCCTTGGGCACGTCGTGGTAGCAGTCGATCTTCGCGGTGCGCGCGATGGACTCCTGCGGGATGCCGATGATCTGCCGCAGCTCGCCTTCCATCTTGCGGCCGAGGATCTCGTTGACCCGGTCCACCGGGACGACCAGCTCGCAGTCCTCGGGCATGGGCCGGTCCACCATCGGCCGCACCCGGCTCGCGCTGGTGGGCGCCACGATGGTGGGGATCTGCGGCGGCGGCGCGGGCGGTGGTTTCTCCTGCGTGCAGGCGGCCAGGGCCGCGACCACCAGGGCCAACACCGCCGTTTGCCTGTTTCGCGCACCCATAGGGATCACAACTTAGCGCACGACAACGGCCCCGCACCGTAACCGATGCGGGGCCGTTGTGGCGTTGCGTTCAGACGGTCATCTCAGACCGCCGGAGGAGCTGATCAGGCGCCGCCCGACAGCTTCTCGCGGAGCGCGGCCAGCTGCTCGTCGCTGGCGAGGGTGCCGCCGGCCTGGGCCGGGGCGCCGCCACCGGTGGACGCCGGGGCGTCACCGCCGGACGAGTAGTTGGTCTCGCCGGCCGCCTCTTCCTCGGCCGCGGCGGCCTTGGCGACCTGCTTCATGTGGGCCTCGTAGCGCAGGTGGGCCTCGGCGTACTGCCGCTCCCACTCCTCGCGCTGCTTGTCGAAGCCTTCCTGCCACTCCTGGGTCTCCGGGTCGAAGCCCTCGGGGTAGATGTAGTTGCCCTGGTCGTCGTACTCGGCGGCCATGCCGTACTGGGTCGGGTCGAACTCGGAGTCGACCGTGAAGCCCTCGTTGGCCTGCTTGAGCGACAGCGAGATCCGCCGGCGGTCGAGGTCGATGTCGATGACCTTGACCATGACGTCGTCGCCGACCTGGACGACCTGCTCCGGGATCTCCACGTGGCGCTCGGCCAGCTCGGAGATGTGGACCAGGCCCTCGATGCCCTCGTCCACGCGGACGAACGCACCGAACGGAACCAGCTTGGTGACCTTGCCCGGCACGATCTGGCCGATCGCGTGGGTGCGGGCGAACTGGCGCCACGGGTCTTCCTGCGTCGCCTTGAGCGACAGCGACACGCGCTCGCGCTCCATGTCGACGTCCAGGACCTCGACCGTGACCTCCTGGCCGACCTCGACGACCTCGGACGGGTGGTCGATGTGCTTCCAGGACAGCTCCGAGACGTGCACCAGGCCGTCCACGCCACCCAGGTCCACGAAGGCGCCGAAGTTGACGATGGAGGACACGACGCCCTTGCGGACCTGGCCCTTCTGGAGCTGGTTGAGGAACTCGCTGCGCACCTCGGACTGGGTCTGCTCCAGCCAGGCGCGACGGGACAGGACCACGTTGTTGCGGTTCTTGTCCAGCTCGATGATCTTCGCCTCGAGCTCGCGGCCCACGTAGGGCTGGAGGTCGCGGACGCGCCGCATCTCCACGAGCGAGGCGGGGAGGAAGCCCCGGAGGCCGATGTCCAGGATGAGACCACCCTTGACGACCTCGATGACCGTGCCGCGGACCGGCTCGTCCTTCTCCTTGAGGGCCTCGATGGTGCCCCAGGCGCGCTCGTACTGGGCGCGCTTCTTCGACAGGATCAGGCGGCCTTCCTTGTCCTCCTTCTGGAGGACGAGGGCCTCGACCTCGTCACCGACCTTCACAACCTCGTTGGGGTCGACGTCGTGCTTGATCGACAACTCGCGCGAGGGGATGACACCCTCGGTCTTGTAGCCGATGTCGAGCAGGACCTCGTCCCGGTCGACCTTGACGATGGTGCCCTCGACGATATCGCCATCGTTGAAGTACTTGATGGTCTTGTCGATGGCGGCGAGGAAGTCCTCCTCCGTCCCGATATCGTTGATAGCGATCTGCTGCTTCGGCGCGGTGGCAGCCGGGACAGTGGTGGTGTCGGTGGACATTAGGTAGGTGGCTCCGGTACGGATTGGGGTTGTCTGGCCTTGGGTGCAACGCTGCGCGGGAGGCAAGGCTTCCCCCGACGACCGATCCCGTGACTGCACACCGATCATGGGCAGCGCGAACCCACTACGCGGGCGGTATCGTACGCGGCTCGACGACCACCGGGCAAACCGGTACCCCTCGTAAGGAGCAGTGTGTCCGACCAGCACGCCAGCGCGGAACTCGCGCTGGGCACCACCGGCATCGCCAAGCGCGGCGCGGACGCCGCCGAGTCCCGGGCCGCGAACCGGATCTGGTGGGACGCCGACGCCGACGACTACCACGCCGAGCACGGCGACTTCCTGGGCGCGGCGGACTTCGTGTGGTGCCCCGAGGGGGTGCGCGAGGCCGAGGTCTCCTACCTGGGTGAGGTGACCGGCCGGCGGGTGCTGGAGGTGGGCTGCGGGTCGGCCCCGTGCGCGCGGTGGTTGAAGGCGGCGGGCGCGGACGTGGTGGCGTTCGACATCTCGGCCGGGATGCTCCGGCACGCGGTGGCGGCGAACGCGTCGACCGGGGTCGAGGTGCCGTTGGTGCAGGCCAGCGCGGACCAGCTGCCGTTCGCGGCGGGCAGCTTCGACGCGGCGTGCTCGGCGTTCGGGGCGGTGCCGTTCGTGGCGGACGTGGGCGAGGTGTTCGCCGAGGTGGCGCGGGTGCTGCGGCCCGGCGCGCCGTGGGTGTTCTCCGTGACTCACCCGATGAGGTGGATATTCCCGGACGATCCCGGACCGGGCGGACTCACCGTGACGCAGTCGTACTTCGACCGCACCCCGTACGTGGAGGTCGACGGGACCGGCAAGGCCACGTACGTGGAGCACCACCGGACTGTGGGCGACTACGTGCGCGCCCTGGTCGCGGCCGGGCTGGAGCTGGTGGACGTGGTGGAGCCCGAATGGCCCGCCGGGCACACCCGGACGTGGGGCCAGTGGTCCCCCCTGCGGGGGCGGCTATTCCCCGGGACCGCGATTCTGCGGACGCGCAAGCCGTAACCTGCGGGGCATGACCGTCAGTCGGGGGCTGGTGGAGGCGCAGGGCGCGCGCTTCGCGTGTCTCGACCCGTTGCTGCCCGCGGTGACCGCCCCGCCGGACGGTGACGTGATCACCGCCGCCCTGCCCGACGGGACCCGGGTCGCGGGCGTGGTGACCAGGCAGGTCCACGACCGGCGCTCGGCGGCGCGGCTGTGGTCGGCGACCGAGGTGTGGGAGCTGACCCCGTTGCTGGGGTCCGGCGGCGGGGCGGCGATGGACGCGCTGCTGCGGGCGTGGCGGCACCGGATGGACCGCATGGGTGTGGCCGACCGGGTGGGGACGGACCGGGTGGGGGCGGACCACGACTCCGCGTGTGTGGTGACCTGGCCGAGTCGGGACGCCGAGGCCGCGCGGGCGCTGTTGGACCACGGTCTGGTGCCGCTGTCGGTGATCGCGGTGCGCCGGGGCGGGCCGCCCCCGCCGCTGGACGGGTCGTTGGCCGTGCGGCGGGCCACCCCGGCCGACCTGGACACCGTGCTGGCGTTGGCGCTGGCGGAGCTGCGGTACTCGGCGATGGTGGGCTCGACGGTCGACCGGCCGGAGGCGGCCGAGCTGAAGCGGCGGACGCTGGCCGAGCGGTTGGCGGCGGGCGGCCCGGCGTGGCTGGCGGAGCGGGACGGGATCGCCGTGGGCCTGGCGGAGTGCGCCGTGGTGGTGTCCGAGCCGGGGAACTGGACCTCCACGCGGCTGCCGCCGGGGCGGTGGGGGTACGTGAACTGCGTGTCGGTGCTGCCGGGGGCTCGGGGCACCGGGATCGGGCGGCGGCTGATGGCCCACGCGCACCGGGAGCTGCACCGGCTGGGCACGGTGGGCACCTACCTCTACTACAACCCGCCGAACCCGTTGTCGTCGGTGTTCTGGCCGAGGCAGGGGTACCGGCCGTTGTGGACGGTCTGGGAAGTCCGCCCGGCGGGCGCACTGCGCTGACCGGCGGTCCGGGCCGTCCCTTCGGCGGGCGGCCTGGACCGGCAGACCTCATCCTGGCGTAGCTCACACGTCCTTCGAGTTGCGAGTGACCCTCTGCTGCGCCACTATTTGAACTGACCGGTCAGTTCAAAAGGAGGGTCCTCGTGGAGATCCACGCCCAGCGCGTCGGCGTCGCCGGGCCGCACGGTCCGCTGCTGCGGCCGACCGGACTGCGCGTGCCGCCGGGTGAGGCGGTGCTGGTCGCGGGCGCGCCCGGGGCCGGGCACACCGCGTTCGGGCTGGTGCTGTCCGGGCGGATGCGGCCGACCACCGGGTCGGTCTCGCCCGACGCCGCCGCGTTGCGCCGCCACGTGGTGCTGGTCGACTCCCCCGGCGTGAACGAGCCCGAGGCGTCGCTGACGCTGGCGGGCGTGGTCGGCGAGGAACTGGCCATGAACGGGCGTCGCGGCGGGCGCAAGGCGGTCGCCGACTGGCTGGTCGAGCGGGGGGCGGACGAGTACCTCTCCACGCGGTACGAGTACGTGCCGGCCGACCTGCGGTGCTCGCTGATGCTGGAGCTGGCTGCCGGGCGGCCCGGGGCGCGGGTGCTGGTGCTGGACACCCCCGACCGCTACCACGGCGATCCCACGACCTGGTGGAAGCTCGCGCGCGAGCAGGTGACCGCCGAGCGGTCCGTCGTCGTGCTGTGCACCACCGTCTCCGCCGCCGCGCTGGACGTTCCCGCCGCGCGCCTGGGCTCGGAGAACCTCGGGGACACCGAAGACGACAACGCCGACGACAGCGCCGCCGCCGGAACCGAGAAGGAGACGAAGTGACCTCCCTGCGGATGGCGTTCAACGAACTGCGCCGCATCACCTCCGGCAAGCTGCCCAAGCTCGCGGTGCTCGCGTTGTGCCTGGTGCCGCTGCTCTACGCCGCGCTGTACCTGTACGCGAACAAGGACCCGTACGCGAACCTCAAGCAGGTGCCCGCGGCTTTGGTGGTGGCCGACAAGGGCGCCACGACGAGCGACGGCCAGGTCAAGAACGCGGGTGAGGAGGTCGCCGCCGAGCTGCTCAGCGGCGACAAGTTCGACTGGCACCGGGTGAGCGAGGAGGACGCCGAGGCGGGCGTGCGCGGCGGCAAGTACACCTTCGCGCTGACGCTGCCCGAGGACTTCTCGCAGGCGCTGCTGTCCTCCGGCGACTTCCAGCCCCGCCAGGGCGTGATCATGCTGACCACCAACGACGCCAACAACTACCTCGGCTCGACCATCGCCAACCAGGTGGTCGCGGAGGTGCGCCGGTCGGTGTCGGTGCGGGTCGGCGCGGAGGCGGCGGACAAGTTCCTGCTCGGGTTCTCCACGATCCGGCAGAAGACGGTCGAGGCCGCCGACGGCGCGACCCGGATCGCCGACGGCACCCAGCGCGCCTACGACGGCAGCGCGAAGCTCGTCGACGGCGCGGTGCCGCTGGCGGACGGGTCGGCGCAGGTGTCGGCCGGGCTCAAGCAGTTGCGGGACTCGACGGCCGACCTGCCGCGCAAGTCGCAGCAACTGGCGGACGGCGCGAAGCAGGTCGCGGACGGCAACGAGACCGTGGCGCGGACCGCCGAGGACTACGCAGCCAAGTCGCAGGCCCTGGTGGGGCGGCTGGACCAGCTCAACGGCGACGTCGCCAACCGCTTGCGCACGCTGGGGTTCACCGAGGAGCAGGTGCAGCGGGTCGTGCAGGCCATGACGGACGTCCGCGCGCCGGTCGACGAGGCCAACGGCAAGGTCCAAGGCGCGGCCGGGCAGCTGCGGACGCTGTCCAACGGCTCGAAGCAGGTCGCGGACGGCGCGGCGCAGCTCGCCGCGTCCACCCCCGCCCTGACCGACGCGATCACCCGGCTGGGCGACGGCGCGGGGCAGGTCGCGGCGGGCAACGCCCAGCTGCGCGACGGCGCGGTGGCGTTGCGCGACGGCGAGAAGGAGCTGGTGGACGGCACGACCAAGCTGCGCGACGGGCTCAACGAGGGCGTCGGGCAGATCCCGAACCCGGACGACCCGACCCGGCACGCCACCGCCGACACCATCGGCGACCCGGTGAACGTGCGCGGCGTCAGCCAGACCTCCGCGGGCACCTACGGCGCGGGCCTGGCCCCGTTCTTCCTCGGCCTGGCCACCTGGATCGGCGCGTTCGTGCTGTTCCTGCTGCTCAAGCCGCTGTCCAAGCGGGGCCTGGCGGCCGGGCAGAACCCGGTGCGGGTCGCGGTGGGCGGCTGGCTGCCGGGGCTGCTGCTGGGCGCGGCGCAGGTCGTGATCATGTTCTCGGTGGTGGTGCTGGTGGTGGACATCCGGCCGTCGCACCCGCTGGGGACGCTGGGATTCCTGCTGCTGACGTCGGCGACGTTCGTGGCCGTGCTGCACGCGTTGAACGCCCTGTTCGGCGCGGTCGGCAAGTTCATCGGCCTGGTGCTGCTGATCCTCCAGCTGGTCAGCGCGGGCGGCACGTTCCCGTGGCAGACCATCCCGGTGCCGCTGTACCCGCTGCACTACGGTCTGCCTATGGGATACGCCGTGGACGGCCTGCGGCACCTGATGTACGGCGGCTCGCTGGGCGGCGTCGGGACGGACGCGCTGATCCTGGTGGCCTACCTCGTCGGCGCCCTTGCCTTGTCGACGCTGGCCGCGTACAAGCAGCGGGTGTGGACCCCGTCTCGACTCAAGCCCGAGCTGGTGCTGTGACCGGCACGCGCCCCGGCCGCACGGCCGTCACCAAGCAGAAGCTGTTCGACGCGGCCCTGAAGCTGGTCGGCGAACGCGGTGCGGCGAGCGTGACGGTCGACGAGATCGCCGCCGAGGCCGGGGTCGCGAAGGGCACGGTCTACTACAACTTCGCCAGCAAGGACGCCCTGGTCGACGCGCTGCTGCGGCACGGCGTCGACCTGCTGGCCGCCCGGTTGCGGGTCGCGGAGGGCGAGGCCGAGACCGACCGGGCGATGGAGTCCCTGGTCGACGGGATGCTGGGGTTCTTCGCCGAATACCCGGCGTTCGGGCAGCTGCTGGTGAGCGAGCTGTGGCGGACGCCGGGGCAGTGGCACGGGACGTTGTCGCTGTTGCGGGACGACATCGTGTCCATCGTGCGTGGGCAGATGCAGCGGTTGTCGGACGAGGGGCGGTTGCCGGAGGGGGTCCAGGTCGGGACGGCTTCGGCGGCGTTGTTCGGGACGTTGCTGGTGATCGCGTTGGACTGGCAGGTGTTCCAGCCGGAGCGGACGTTGGCGGACGTGCGCGAGGCTGTTCTGCTGCTGGTTCGGGGGCTCAAGCCCTGAGTGCGCTTCGCGCTTTCAAGCCGAACGCGCTGCGCGCTCTCAAGATCAAAAAACCAAAAGATCAAAAGCGCCTCGCCGGCGGGCAGGCCGCCAAGGATGGACGGAAGAACAAGGGCGGGGGCTTCTTCCGTCATCCCCGTATGGCCTGGCGGAGCCAACCACACTTTTGGCCGGGTGCCGCTAAAATTTTTGCTCGTTCCTCACAAAAATGTCGGCTGCACCCGACCAAAAGCGTGGTAGCCCTTCGGGCAGGCCATACGGGGATGACGGAAGAAGCCCAGGTAGGAGGTCTGCTGCGCTAGCTACTTCGGGTGCCCTGCGGGCGAGGGGTGGCTCTACGAGCGGACTACCCAGGTGTCCACCTCGCCGATTTGGTGGATTGACGGGGCCTTGCCGTCCAGCGCCCGGTGGACCGCTTCCAAGACGCCTACCGACGTTTCCTCGTGGCTGAGCCAGCGGGTGGTGGAGCCGTGGCGGATGAAGCCCAGGACTACCTGTTGGGTGGGGTGGCCGGTCAGGATGGGGTCGCGGACGCCCTCGCGGGGGTTGATGTCGCCGATGTCGTGGACCTCTACCACCGGGGCATTGGGGGCCAGTAGCGGGGCTACTGCCTGGAGGACGGGGATGCGGTAGCTGGCGTGGACCCAGGCCACCAGGAGGTCCGCCGGGGTGTCGAGCACGGCTCTCACGCGTTCCGCCAGCTCTGCGGGGCGCGACCAGTCGGCCTCGACCAGCTTCGGCTGGTTGCCCTCGACCTCCTGGGGGGTGTGGCCGCGTTTGCCCAAGGCCCGCAGGGCCGCCGAGCCGGGGCCCGAGCCCGCTCGCCTGCTCGGGAGCACCACCCGCCAGCCCTGTGCGAGCAGCTCGTCCGCGCAGCCCTTCAGCATGCCGGTCCCGCCCAGCACCAAAGCCGTCCTCATCGCACCGACCTCTCCCCGCGCTCCGCCGCGCGCCGGAGGGGGCCGGCGCGCCACTGGTCCACCTCACGCTGCCCTCGCAGGCGCACTACCGCCAGTCGGGGGCCGTGCTCGCCGGCCAGGACGGCGGCCACCCGCTGGCCCGTCCTGGTGTGGGACTTCCACGCCCAGCGCAGGATGTGCTCCCGGTCGGTGAACACGGTGTGCAGGGGTGGCTCGACGTTGCCGTTCCACAGTTCCTCGTTGCGCAGCCGGCGGACCACCGTGCGCAGCGTGATGCGGCGCAGCACGGTGTGCTTGCGGTGGTCGAGCCACACCAGGGTGTCGGCGCGTTCCAGCAGCAGCGGCCGGGCGCGGGTGTACTGCCACTCCGTGGCCCAGGTCTCGCCGCGCACGAAGGCCCGGACGTCGGCCTCGAACTCCGGGCGCGGGGTCCACTGTGGACCGTGGAACAGCGAGTCCATCTCCACATAGGACAGCCCGAGTTCTTCGGCGATCTGGCGGGCCAGCGTGGTCTTGCCCGCACCCGAGGTGCCGGCCACGACGACCCGCCGGGGCGACCGGGGCAACTCGTCAGCAGGTCCCAAGAGCGGCACCGGGTCAGGCTACCGTTGCGCCGCCTGGAGTTCACCGAGGTGACGGCGCAACACGGCGCGTACCTTCGCCGGTGTCACGAGGTCCGGCTGGAGCACGCCCCGCACAACCGCGTTCCGGTACTCCGTTCGCCTGTTCTTGAGATGCGATTCACGTAACGCGGGATCATTTGCGTGGAATCGGGAATTTCCGTGTCGGGGGACGCGTCCGAACCCCCATACTGTGCGTACTTCATCCAGGGGGGATTGCCATGACCTACCCGGACTCCGGAAGACCGGAGAACCCGCCTTCGTTCCCGGTGCTGGAGCCCTACAGCCTGCACCCCGAGCAGGTCGCCCAGCCGCCGCAAGCCACGCCGGCCGGCGGGTTCGCCCAGCCCCAGCCGGGCACGCCGCCCGCCGGGTTCGCGCAGCCCGGACCGCTGGGGCAGCCGGGCGGCCAGACGACGTTCACGCCCTCCGGATTCGAACCGAGTGGGACTTCGCCGGCTCCCGCGCCGCGCAAGAAGACCGGGTTGATCGTGTTGTCGATCATCGCGGTGTTGTTCTTCGCGACCGCCGGTGTGTTCGGTGTGCTGTTCGCGAACGAGACGAGCAGAAACGACCGGCTCACCGGTCAGGTGGCGGAGAAGGAAAAGCAGCTCTCCGATTCCGCTAAGCAGCTCAAGGACGCGCAGGACGAGTCCGCCAAGGCTCGGGACGCCCAGAAGGCCGCCGAAACCGCCCGCAAGCGCGCGGAGGACGACAGCGCCTCGGTCGCCAAGTGCCGGGACGCGGCGCGGTCCCTGCGCGAGGCGTTGATCGCGAACGACGACGGGAAGGCCGACCAGGCCCTGCGGGACCTGTTCACCATCTGCTGACAGGCGGACGGCCGATTCTGTCGGTGGTCAGTGGGACAATGGAAGCGGGGGCCGGAGGCCGGCTCCCGCGCGTTCAGCGTGATTCGGGTAGGGCCACGGCGGCCCAGACGATGTCGCCCCGGTCGAGGGTCGGGGTGCAGCCGCAGGCGGTGGCCAGGCGGTGCAGGCGGGTCAGGTCCGGGCCCCGGGTTCGGCGGCCCGGTTTCGCGTCGGTGTAGCGGACGGCCAGGGTCAGTTGCCGGACCGTGCGTTCCACCCGCAGCTCCACCGTGGTGGCCCGGCCGGCCAGGCGTCGGGCGATGACGACCAGTTCGGCCGACAGCAGCACCGCCCGTGCGGTCACCTCGTGCAGGCCGCCCCACGTCTGGCAGGTGCGGCGGGTGAAATCGCGGGCCAGGTCGGAGGCGTCGATGTCGGCGGGCAGCACGGCCTGGTCGCGGCGGCGCGGTGGTGGGACGCCAATACTGGCCAGTGCGGTGCTCAGGCGGTCGTGGCAGGGCAGGAAGCGGTGCAGGCCGGTGCGGCTGATCAGGCGGCGGTGCCGGTCGGTGGTGGCCACGAGCACCACGGGCACCCCCGGCCACCGGCAGCAGCGCAGCCACACCGCCCCGAACACGCCGGCCAGCGTGTCGCTGCCGACCTCCAGCGCGGGCCCCAGCACGACGACCACGGCGGCGGGCTGCTCGGCCACGTGCTTGAGCAACCCGTCCCGCAGGCCGACGTACGTCGTCAGGTCCAGCCGCCCGGCCGGTGACAGCAGCATCACCTCGCCGCGCGCCCGAGCGCGCAGGTCCAGACCGGCGGCGGCTTCCGGCACGGTGTCCACTCCCCATCCCTACCGGCCACCGGCGGCGGGACGCGGTCCTGCACCGGGCACCACCCGGTTGACGGCCCGCCGATCGATACCCCCTCAGCAGGCCGGGAACAGCTTGCGGCTGCCGGTGCCGTAGGCGGTCGGGTCGGTGAACCGGCAGCCGTAGGACGGGGCCGCCACCGCCGCCGGGTCGTCCACGACGTCGCCCTCCGGCCGCTTGCCGGTGTCCACCCACGCGACCAGGTCGTCCCAGGCCGCGCCCGCCTCGGCGGGGCTGAACTCGCAGTGGTTGACCGCCCGGATCGCGCGCTGCACGAGGGCGTCACCGCGGCCGTGCACGACCACGTCCCGCCGGTACTGCTGCTCCATCGAGAACGGCACGAACAGGTCGCCGAGGTTGTGCAGGGACAGCACGGGCGCGGTCGGGCGGCCGGCGATGCGCGGCACCTCGGTGAGCTTCGGCGTCAGCCGGGCCTTGACGTTCTCCGGGAACACGCGCTCGACGGTGGCGTCGAGGTCGACCGGCGCGCTCGGCGCGTACCGGGTGAGGATGTTGGTGGCCAGCTGGCTCGGGTCGGTGGACAGCGCGTCGCCGGTGCTGGTGGCGGACAGCTGGAACAGGAAGTCCTTCCAGAACCCGAACGCCGCCTCCGCGCCGGGGCGGGGACCGCCGGACCGGTTGATCACGACCTGCGCGAACTGCTTGCCCAGGTCGTTGGGCGTGCCGGTGAGGCCGAGGGCCTCCTTGATGCGCGGCACGACGGCGGTCAGGTAGTCGTCGGGCAGCGGGTAGGCGTCGATGCCGGCCAGGGCCTGCGCGACGACCTGGTAGTCGAGGAAGAAGTCGAACAGCTCGTGGTCGCCGAGGACGCCGCACATCGGCAGCGCACCCTTGTAGAAGTGCGGGTACTGCTCCAGCGACCGCCCGGTGACGTGGCCGCCCATCGAGACGCCGAGCAGGAAGACGTCCTTGGGCTTGTCGACCAGCTTCGCGAACTCCTGCGCGAGGTCGTGGATGCTCTCGACGCCGGCCTTCACGTCGTAGTTGTTGGCGTAGTAGCTCGACGCCGCCCACGCGAAGCCCTGGTCGAGCAGCTTCTGCCGCAGGCCGTAGGCGGGCGGGTCCACAGTGAGCACCGTGCTCGCGCCCCGGTAGCCGTGCGCCCACATGGCCAGGCGGCCGTTCCACCGCGGCGGGACCTCGATGGTGTAGGCGGCGTGCCGGTGGACGCCTTGCAGCACGCGGCTGGGCTGTCCGCCGACGTTCGCGGGTGGCAGGGGCGGGTTGTTGATGGTGTACCCGGGGAGCGGCTGGTCCGACGGCGGCGACGCCGAAGCGTGCGGTGTCGTGAGGAGGAGCACCAGGACCGCGGCCAACCCGAGTACCTTTCGCATGGCCCCAGTGTGGTCACCAGCGCAAGTCCGCCACCAGCTCCTCGTGGGTGAGCGTGAAGGTGAGCGGGTAGGTCACGCGGACCACCTCGTCCTCGGTGGGTTCCAGGCGCGCGCCGGGGAAGGCGCGGCGGACCAGCGCCATCATCGCCAGGTTCTCGTGCAGGATGTCGCCGGTCAGCGCGGAGTAGTCCAGGTCGACGGCGAGGTTGCCCAGGGCGGTGATCAGGCGCGTGCCGATCCCCTTGCGCTGCCACCGGTCCACCACGGCGACGGCCATCTCCGCGCAGCCACCGCTGGTGGCGGCCAACCGGGCGATACCGACCGCCCGCTGCTCGCACTCGGCGACCACGGCGGCCCGCTGCCAGCCGTCCAAGTCGATCAACTGGCGGCGCATGGACGCGGTCAGGCGCGGCATCGGGGCGTGGAACCGCAGGTAGCGGCTCTGGGCGGAGAGTCCCTCGAACACCGCGTCGACGGCGGCGCCCGCCCCGGCACGGTCGAGCACGCGAACGGTGGTCATCGGGCACGCCCCCTAAGTTCGGAAACCGAACCCTAACTGGGTCCGGTTTCCGAACGCAAGGGGTATTCTGAGGGTCATGTCCCGCGTGAAGGTGGTCGACGAGCTGTGCACGTTGTCGCTGCCCGCCGCCCTGCTGGGTGAGCGGTGGACGCTGCTGCTGCTCCGGCAGGCGTTCCTCGGGACGCGCCGCTTCGAGGACTTCCAGTCCGCGATGGACATCTCGCGCAGCGTGCTCACCGAGCGGCTGGCGACCTTCGTCGACGAGGGCATCCTGCGCCGCGTCCCGTACAAGGACTCCCGCACCCGCTACGAGTACCGGCTGACCGAGAAGGGCCTGGACCTGTACCCGGTGCTGATGGCGCTGCGGAAGTGGGGCGACAAGTGGATGGCCCCGGCGGACGGCACGTCGTTCGACCTGCACCACAAGGACTGCGGCGGTGACGTCGACGTGCGGGTCGAGTGCACCACGTGCGGCGAGGACCTGGGCGCGCGTGACGTCCGGGTCACGCGCCTGCGCTGAGGCCTTCCAGGCGTGGCACCAGGTCCTCGGGGACGGGCATGGCGGCCATCTCGGCGCTCACCTCACGGGCCGCCGCCGCCAGTGCGGGGTCGGTGACCAGCCGCGTCAGCACCTCGGCGGTGACCTCGCGTTCGGCCAGTCCCGCACCGCGTTCCGCGACCAGCCGGGCGTGCCGTTCGCGGTCCCCCGCGCCGGGTTCCACGAGCTGAGGGATGCCGGCCGCCAGTGCGCTGAACAACGTCCCCGCGCCGCCGTGGTGGACCACCGCCGAACACGTCGGCAGGACCTTCGAGAACGGCACCCAGTCCACCGCGCGGACGTTGGCGGGCAGGGGCTTGTCGGCCAACCGGCCGGGCCTGGCCAGCACGAACTCCGCGTCCACCCGGTCCGCGACCGCCACCACGGCCGCCATCAGCCGGCTCCCGCCGGGGCCGCCCACGGTGCTGCGGCTGACCAGGACGCGCGGCCGGTCCGGTCGCACCGCCAGCCACTCCGGGACCGGACCGTCGCCGCTGTGCGGAACGGCCCGCAGCGGCCAGGCGTCCCCGGTGGCCATGAGGCTGGGCGGGGCGATCCGCAGCACGGCCGCCGGGTCCGGCGCCTGCCACGCCGTGCGGGCCAGGGTGACCGAGGCGAGCTGGGCGCCGTCGAACAACGACATCTCGTGCACCACCGCCGGCACCGACAGCTCCGCCGCCGCCCGCGCGCCCGCGACGGCGAAGGGCTCGTGCACCACCAGGTCCGGCCGCCACCGCCGGGCGTGCTCGACGACGCCGTCGACCATCCGGGCGTTGACCGCGGCGAACAGGTGGGACGCGAAGCGCAGGTCCGCCCCGCCCGCCAGCTCCGAGCACAGGGCGAGCGGGTGCCGCAGCGCGGTGGCGGCGGCGACGCGGCCGAACCGGATGCCCGGCGCGACGTCCACGACGTCGACGCCCTCGACCGCCAAGGCGTCCCCGCCGGTCGCCAGGAGCACGTCGTGCCCGGCGGCGCGCAGAGCGGTCGCGAGCGGCACCATCGGGAACACGTGCCCCACCAACGGAGCCGAGACGAACAGGACCTTCACGCGCACCCCCACGGCGACGGATCACCGAAGCCTAGGACAGGGAGAGATCCGGGCTAGTGGGCGGCGTCGTCCCAGGAGCGGCCCACGCCCACCGACACCTCCATCGGCACCGACAGCTCGTACGCCTTGCCCATCTGCTCGCGGACCAGGGCCTCCACCGCCTCCCGCTCGCCCTCGGCGATCTCCAGCACCAGTTCGTCGTGCACCTGGAGCAGCATCCGCGACCGCAGGCCGGCCTCGGCCAGCGCCCGGAACACCCCGAGCATCGCCACCTTGATGATGTCCGCCGCCGAGCCCTGGATGGGCGCGTTCAACGCCATCCGCTCGGCCATCTCGCGGCGCTGGCGGTTGTCGCTGGTCAGGTCGGGCAGGTAGCGGCGGCGGCCGAGGATGGTCTCGGTGTAGCCCTTCTTGCGGGCGTCCTCGACCACGGCGTGCAGGTAGTCGCGCACGCCGCCGAAGCGGGCGAAGTACGCCTCCTTCTGCTCCCGCGCCTCGGCGGTGGAGATGCGCAGCTGCTGGGCCAGGCCGAACTCCGACAGGCCGTACGCGAGGCCGTAGGACATCGCCTTGACCCGCCGGCGCTGCTCCCCCGTCACCTCGGAGGTCGGCACGGAGAACGCCCGCGACGCCACGAACGTGTGCAGGTCCTCGCCCGACCGGAACGCCTCGATCAGGCCCTCGTCCTCGGACAGGTGGGCCATGATCCGCATCTCGATCTGGCTGTAGTCCGCGGTCATCAGCTCCAGGTAGCCGGGGCCGACCACGAAGGCCTCGCGGATGCGGCGGCCCTCCTCGGTGCGGATCGGGATGTTCTGGAGGTTCGGGTCCGTCGAGGACAGCCGGCCGGTGGCGGCGATGGTCTGGTGGAACGTGGTGTGGATGCGGCCGTCGTCGGCCACCGACTTCAGCAGACCGTCCACAGTGGACTTGAGTCGCGTGACGTCCCGGTGCGCCAGCAGGTGCTGGAGGAACGGGTGCTGCGTGGCCTCGAACAGGTTCTGCAACGCGTCCGCGTCGGTGGTGTACCCGGTCTTGGTCTTCTTGGTCTTCGGCATGTTCAGCTCGTCGAACAGCACCGTCTGGAGCTGCTTGGGCGAGCCGAGGTTGATCTCCTTGCCGATCACCGAGTACGCGTCCTGCGCGGCCTGCTTCACGCCCGCCGCGAAGTGCGCCTCCAGCGCCGCGAGGTGCTCGGAGTCGATCGCGATGCCGACCGCCTCGACCTCGTCGAGCACGTGCATCAGCGGCAACTCCAGCTCAGCCAGCAGGTGCGCCTGACCGGTTTCCACCAGCTGCGCGTCCAGCGCGTCGGCCAGCTCGGCGACCGCGAACGCCCGCACGATGGCCGTCTGGGCGCCCTTCTCGCGCTCCTCGTCCTCGTCGGCGAGCAGGGACAGCTGGCCGTTGTCGGACTCCTCCGCGCGCAGCTCCCGCTTGAGGTAGCGCAGCGCCAGGTCGTCCAGCGCGAAGGACCGCTGGCCGGGCCGGACCAGGTACGCGGCCAACGCCGTGTCGCTGGTGACCCCGCGCAGCGTCCACCCGCGGGCCCGCAGCGCGCGCAGCGGCAGCTTCAGATCGTGGGCGGCCTTCGGCACGGCCGGGTCGGCCAGCCACTCGGCCAGCGCCCGGTCGTCCTCCTCGGTCAGCGCGGCCACGTCGACGTACCCGCCCTCGGCGCCGGCGAACGCCAGCCCCTCCAGGTCCACGCCGGACTGCTTGAACGCCAGCCCCACCCGACCGCCGCGGGCGTGCTGCTGGAGCCACGCGGCCAGCGCGCCGGGCGCGATCGTGCCGCCGGAGACCTCGAAGCCCTCCTCGGCCTCGGGCTCGGCGGTGGACAGGGTGGCGAACAGCCGGTCGCGGAGCACGCGGAACTCCAGCTCGTCGAACAGCCGGTGCACCGCGTCCCGGTCCCAGGGCTTGGCCTCCAGGTCGGTCGGCCCGATCGGCAGCTCGACGTCCCGGACCAGCTCGGTGAGCTGCCGGTTGAGCATGATGTTGTTCAGGTTGGCCCGGATCGCGTCACCGGTCTTGCCTGGCACCTCGTCGACGTGGTCGATCAGGCCGTTGAGCGAGCCGAACTGGTTGAGCAGCTTGACGATCGTCTTCGGGCCCACGCCCGGCGTGTTGGGCAGGTTGTCCGAGGAGTCGCCGCGCACGGCCGCGTAGTCGGCGTAGAGCGCGGGCGTGACTCCCTGCTTCTCCAGCACGAGCTCGGGCGTGTAGCGGGCCATCTCGGAGACGCCCTTGACCGGGTACAGGACGGTCACCTTGTCGTTGACCAGCTGCAACGCGTCCCGGTCACCGGTACAGATGAGGACGTCGTAGCCGAGGGCGGTCGCCTGCGTGGTGAGCGTGGCGATGACGTCGTCGGCCTCGTAGTTGTCCTTCTCCAGCGTGGGGATCTTCAGGGCCGCGAGCACGTCCTGGATCAGGCTCACCTGCCCGCGGAACTCGTCCGGTGTCGCACTGCGACCGGCCTTGTACTCCGCGTAGGCCTCGGTGCGGAAGGTCTTGCGCGAGACGTCGAACGCGACCGCGATGTGCGTGGGCTGCTCGTCGCGCAGCAGGTTGATCAGCATCGAGGTGAAGCCGTAGACCGCGTTGGTGGTCTGCCCCGTGCCGGTCTGGAAGTTCTCCTTGGGCAGCGCGAAGAACGCCCGGTAGGCCATCGAGTGGCCGTCGACCAGCAGCAGGCGGGAGGCTTCTGAGGTGCTCACGGGGCCGAGTCTAGGGTGAGGGTCCGACAGTCATGCACCGAGTGGAGCAGCCCGTGAGCCTCAACCCCGCCGACATCCCCGGCGCCGACCAGGCGGTCGCCGACGAGCAGTTGATGACCCGCATGGGCATCGAGATCACCCAATGGGATGCCGACCGGCTCGTGGGCACCATGCCCGTCAAGGGCAACCGCCAGCCCTACGGCCTCCTCCACGGCGGCGCGAACGCCACCCTGGCCGAAACCCTGGGCTCCGTAGCGGCGGCCATGCACGCGGCCCCCGAACGCATCGCGGTAGGGCTCGAACTGTCGGTGACCCACCACCGGGGCGTCGCGGAGGGCATGGTGACCGGCGTCTGCACCCCCATCCACCGAGGCAGGTCCACAGCCACGTACGAGATCGTCATCACCGACGACCAGGGCCGAAGGACGTGCACGGCGCGGCTCACCTGCTTCCTCAGGGAAGCGCCTAAGGTCTGAGGGGTGCGCTGGGTACTGGGAATCGCAGCGGTCCTGTCGGCAGCGGTGTGCACGGGATGCACCGACGTCCCGGCAGCGTCCGAACCACCTCCCGCGTCCGCATCGGCCACCTACCCGGTGCCGAACGTGCCGGTCCGTCCTGACGAGAAGGTCCTGCGGGTCCCGACGGCGGGTGACGGGGAGGTCGCGTTCACCCTGCTGGGGTTGACGACCGAGCTGCCGAGCCTCGTGGGCAGCCACGCGGAGATGCCGGCGTCCAAGGGCCAGTTCGTGCGCATCCGCATGTCGGTGGTCAACAACGGACGCAGCAGCGTGTCCTTCAACGCCCGCAAGCACGTGCTGTTGGACGACAAGAAGAACGAGTACACGGTGGACCTCCAGGCGATGCTGATCAAGCGCCAGCCGGAGGTGCTGGACCTGGGTGCGAACGTACGCCTGGAGTACGACGTGTACTACGACATCCCGGCAGACGCGAAGCCCTTGGGCATCAAGGTCTTCGGCGGCGCAACCCTAGCCGACCCACAAGACGCATCGGGCACAGAAATCCTCCTCGCCCAATAACCCACGCGAAACCGCCGCGCCAAGTTTTTCACGAAGCTGCCGCACGGCACACCTCTGCCTGGGCTTCTTGCTTGTGTCATCCCCGTATGGCCTGCCCGAAGG
>NZ_JBBEGC010000050.1:0-53344 GCF_037401995.1 Saccharothrix sp. CCNWYY140 | reverse complement strand
CCCTTCGGGCAGGCCATACGGGGATGACACAAGCAAGAAGCCCAAGTTGAGTTGTGTCCCCCTCGGCGGACTGCCACTTGCCGGCTTCGCCGGAGGGCCGTCGCTTGGGGGTGGATGTGGATGTGGGTGTGGGGGTGTGGTGAGGGCCGGTGAGGGGCCGCATCCTGTGGTGCTGGGTGAGGCCCCTCGTCGGCTGGTTCAGCGCGGGGCGACCTGGCCGTCTGCGCCCAGGCGGGACAGGACCTCGATGGTGGCCTCCGCCGTGCGGCGGACCTGGTCCTCGCCGATCACCAGTGGCGGCGACATCACGATGACGTTGCCGTACGGGCGGACGATGACGTTGTGTTCGCGGCGGACCGCGTCGGCCACGCCCTCGGCCACGATCGGGATCATCATCGGTTCCTTGGTCTCCTTCGAGACCACCAGTTCGATGCCCACCGTCGCGCCCACCACGCGGACGTCGCCCACCTGGGGCAGGTCGCGGGCCGGTGCCAGGGACGACTTGAACCAGTCGCCCACGGTCAGGGAGCGGCCGATGAGGCCTTCCTTCTCGATGATGTCCAGGTTGGCCAGGGCCACCGCCGCCGCCACCGGGTGGCCCGCGTAGGTGTAGCCGTGGAAGAAGCCCTCGTTGCTGGTCACGACCTCCGCGATGGCGTCGCTCATCAGCAGGCCGCCCATCGGGATGTAGCCACTGGTCAGGCCCTTGGCGATGGTGATCATGTCGGGCTGCATGCCGCGGGTGGCCGAGTCGAACCACGAGCCGGTGCGGCCGAAGCCGGTGACGACCTCGTCGGCGATGAGCAGGATGCCGTTGCGGCTGAGGACCTCGCGGACGCGCGGCCAGTAGTCCGCCGGGGGCTCGTGGACGCCGCCGCCCGCCATGATGGGCTCGCCGATCATGGCCGCGATGTTGCCCGCGCCGATGCGCTCGATCGTGCCTTCCAATTCGGCGATCAGCGCGTCGGTGATGTCGCCGCCGCCGTACATCTCGTGGTGGTAGGGCCACACCGGGGACAGCTTCTCGACGTTCGGCAGGTTGGGGCCGACGTAGGTCTGCATCATCTCGAAGCCGGTCGCGGTGCCGCTGCCGTAGGACGCGCCGTGGTAGCCGAAGTGCCGGGCCAGGATCCACGTGCGGTTCGGCTCGCCGCGCCGGTTGTGGTACAGGCGGGCGGACTTGATGGCCGACTCGACGCTGTCCGAGCCGCCGGAGGTCAGGAACACCCGGTCGATGCCCTCCGGGGACAGCTGGTTGAGCCGGTAGGCCAGTTCGATGGCCTTGTCGTTGGAGTAGTCGAAGAAACCGGTGTAGTACTCCAACGTCGAGATCTGCTCGGCCGCAGCCTCGGCCAGCTCGCGCCGCCCGTGGCCGACCTGGGACAGCCAGTTGCCGCCACCGGTGGCGTCGACGAGCTCGTTGCCGGCGGCGTCCCAGACCGTGGCGCCCTCGCCGCGGACGATCACCACCCGGTCGTTGCGGTCCATCCGCTGGTGCGGGTGCACCAGGAACCGCCGGTCGAGACCTGCCAGCTCGGTAGCGGACGCGGACTGCGTCGGCAACGCGGAAGAGATCGTCACAGTCTTCGTTCCTCACGTGAGAGCGGAAATTTCCGTCTGGGTTGACCAGGGAACGGCTGAAATCTAGCCACCCGCGAAGGCGGTCTCCTTCTCCGAGAATGCGCTACCGGAGGTCTTCTTCGAGGTTGCTGGATTTGTGGCGAATTGTGCCCGCGGGAGCGGTTTTCCGGGTCAGGCCCAGCGCCAGCAGGCCGCCCAGCAGGATGGCGCCCGCGGCGACGACCAAAGCGGCCCGGCTCGCGGTCAGGAACGCGGTGCCGAACGCCTCGCGGGACAGTGCCGAGAATTGCGCGGCGGTGTCGGGTGGCAGGCCGTCCGGGACGACCACGCCGCCCTGTTGGCCGGTGCCCAGGCGCAGGCCGTGGGCGGCGGCGTCCTCGAACGCGTCCAGGAACCGCGGCCGGTGTTCCGGTGGCAGCCGGGAGGCCAGGGCGGCGCTTTCCTCGCGCAGTGTCGACACCAGGCGGTTTTGCAGCACGGCCCCGATGACGGCGGCGCCCAGGGCGGCGCCGGTCTGGCGGGCGGTGTTGAGGACGCCGGAGGCCACGCCGGCGCGTTCGGCGGGGATGTCGCGCATGGCCTCGGTGGTGGCGGGCGCGAGCGCGAGCCCCATGCCGACGCCGACCAGCAGCATCGGCACGACGAACGTGCCCGGCGTGGACGTGGTGTCGGGCACGAAGGCGACGCCCAGGACGCCGGCGGCGTACAGCGCCATGCCGACGGTCAGCGGCAGTTTGCCGCCGACGCGGTCGGCCAGCCGCCCGCCCAGCGGCGCCACCGCGCTCAGCGCGATCGTCCACGGCAGCGCGGTCACGCCCGACATCAGCGGGCTCATGCCGAGCAGGGTCTGCGTTTCGATGACGAACACCAGCAGCAGCCCGTACACCGCGAACGACGAGATGAGCGTGATGCCGGTGGCGACGGAGTAGTTCCGGTCCCGGAAGAGGTCCAGCGGCACCAGGGGTTCGCGCTGCCGCCGTTCCCACCACAGGAACGCGACGCCCAGCAGCGCGCTCAACACGAGCACCGCCGGGATGCTCACCACCCCGGCGATCACGCCCCAGTCGTGCCGCTGGCCCTCGACCAGCGCGTACACCAGGGCCAGCAGCGCGCCGGTGGCCAGCACGACGCCCACCGCGTCGAACCGGTGCCGCCGCCCGGCGCGCAGGTCGGGCACGAACCGCAGCGCCAGCACCACGCCGACCAGGCCGAACGGGATGTTGAGCAGGAAAACCCACTGCCAGCCGAACTCGGTGACCACCAGCCCGCCCACGGTCGGCCCGCTCACCGCCGCGACGCCGGCCACCGCCGTGAAGATCCCGAACGCGGCACCCCGCCGCTCGGCGGGGAAGATCCCGGAGATCAACGTCAACGCCTGCGGGGTCAACGCCGCCGCGCCGACACCTTGCAGCACCCGCGCGCCGATCAGCACACCGGGCGAAGTAGACAGTCCACACAGGACGGACGCGGCGGTGAACACGGCCAGCCCGGCCACGAACACCGCCCGCGGCCCCACCAGATCGCCGACCCGGCCGAACACGATCAGCAGGGACGCGAACGCCAGCAGGTAGCCGTTGAGCACCCACAGCACCTCGTCGATGCCCGCGTCCAAGCTCGCCATGATGTCCGGCGCGGCGGTGTTGACGATCGTGGTGTCCAGCAGGATCAGGAAGTTCGCCAGGCACAGCACCGCGAGCGCGCGCCACGGCCGCTCCACCTCACACCTCCGTCGCGCGGTGCAGCAGTCCCGCCATCCGCCGGGCCGCCGCGAAGGCCGACCAGGACACCAGTTCCACCAGCCGGGCGTCGTCGCCGCCCACGGCGGCCACCACGTCGTCGTCCACCTGGTAGGAGGCCAGGGCCACCAGCAGCGCCAGGGTCGCCGCCGGGCGGTGCTCGGCGGGCAGGCCGGCCACCGCCTCGACCACCCAGGCGCGGCTCAGGCCCGGCGGGGTGCCGTCCCACGCGGCGAGCCGGTCCAGCACCAGCTCCCGCACCGGCGCGGGCAGTGCCCGGGAGCCGCCGGCGTCGAATGCCGCCGCGATCCGGGCCAGCGCCTCGCCGATCACCGGATGGTCGGACGACCACGCCAGGTCCGCCTGCGGCGTTCCCTCCGGCAGCAGCCGCAGGGACGTGCCGGGCGGTCGGTCGCCGCGCGCGCCGGCGCCCATGAACCGGCCCAGGAACTTCCGGGCCGGCGCGGGCGCGTTGGCGGGCAGCGGCGACTCGCCGAGGAAGACGTTGACCACGCGGTTGAGGTAGTGGAACGCGACCGCGACGCCGAGCAGCTCGGGCAGCTGGTCCACCGGCACCGGCCGCACCGGACTCGACCGGTCCGCCCACGCCTCGACGTCCTCGAACGTCGTCGTGGTGAGCCCCTCCAGCGTCGCGGTGTGCACGGTGACGCAGTACGGGCAGGCGTTCGAGCGCGACACCGACGCGGCGACAGCCTCCTTCACCGCCCGGGGCGCGCGTCCCGACGCGACCAGCGTCTCGCGCAGCAACGCCCAGGACGCGGCCAGCGCGACCGGCGCGGGGGAGTGCAGCGCGACCGGCGGCGCGAGCATCCCGAAATCGGCCTCCACGTCGGCGTACACGACGGCCACCAGGCCGGTCGCGGCGCCGGGCCGGACCGGCGCGACGTGGCGGACCTGGTTGAGGGAACGGCGCAGCGCGGTGCGGACGATCCTGCCCATGACGACTCCTTAGTCGACCCGAGGTACTTCGGCCACCACCGCCGCCCGGCGGCCCGGCATCCCGAGCGCCGCGACGCAGCCCAGCAGCGCGAACGCCGCGGCGACCCCGATCGCCGGCCCGAAGCCGGCGCTGAAGGCGGCGGGCGAGCCCAGCTCGCCGAACGCCCCGAACACCGCGCCCAGCACCGCGATGCCGAACACGCCGCCCAGGATGCGCACGACGCTGAGCACGCCGGAGGCCTGCCCGACCTCGGCCGGCGCCACCGCGACCACCACGGACTTCTGCGCGGCCGGCATCGCCATCGACACGCCCACGCCGCCGAGCAGCAGCGGCGGCAGCATCTCCGCGTACCCGACGGCCGGACCGGACACCGCGGCCAGCCACGCCATCCCGACGGCTTGCAACGCCAGCCCGATCACCATGAACCGCCGCTCGCCCCACCGGTCCGCGAGCGCGCCGGCGATCGGCGCGCACACCATGAGCGTCCCGGTCCACGGCATCAGCCGCAGCCCGGCATCCAGCGGGCCGTGGCCCAGGACCTCGTGGAAGTGCTGGGCCAGCAGGAAAAGCGTGCCGTACAGCGAGGTGTACAGGGCGAAGTTCGCCGCGTTCGCGCTGGTGAACGCGCGGATACCGAAGAAGCGCATCGGCATCATGGGCGCGGCCACGCGCTGTTCGTGCCGGACGAACACCGCGAGCACCACGACACCGGCCACCAGCGACGACACGACCTCGACGCTCGCCCAGCCCACCGCGTCCGACCGCACCAGCCCCCACGCGAGCCCGAACACGCCCGCGGTGACCAGCAGCACGCCCCACGGGTCCAGCGGGCGCACCGGACCGCGACCGTCGGCGATGTGCCGGCCGACCAGCCGGATCACCACCGCGCAGATCGGGACGTTCACCCAGAAGATCCACTGCCACGCGAGCCCCTCGGCCACGACCCCGCCGACGAACGGCCCGGCGAACGTCGCGATCCCGGTGATCCCGCTGAACAGCCCCAGGGCCTTGCCCCGGCTCCCGGGCGGGAACGCGGTGCTGACGATCGTGATCGCCAACGGCAGCATCAACGCCGCCCCGACGCCCTGGACCGCCCGCGCCGCCACCAGCACGCCCACACCCGGCGCCAACGCGCACGCCGCCGACGACACGGCGAACACCGCCATGCCGACGATGAGCACCCGCTTGCGCCCGTACCGGTCACCCAGCGCCGCGCCGGTGGGCAGCAGCACCGCGAACACGAGGCTGTAGGCGTTGATCGTCCACTCCAGCGTGCCCAGGCTCGCGTCGAGGTCGCGTTGGATGGAGGTGAGCGCGGTGGCCACCACCAGCACGTCGAGCGCGACGATGAACGAGGCCGCGGAGGCCAGGCCGAGCGCCCAGCGCTGGGTGGTGTCCATGCGGGGTGCCGTCACGCGGTAGATGCTGCCGCCGGGCGGCGCGGAACTCTTCTTCCAGGCTGCTCGGACCGGTACTGGTGGCCGCCCGGATCGGTGGTGGTGGCCGCTCGGGCCGGCGGTGGTGGCGCTGCGCACGCACGAAGATGGCGGCCGGGGCGGCCCTTGCGACGATGGCTGTTGCCGAGTCGCCCGAACCACGGAAGAGGAATGCCGATGACCGTCGCAGAAGTCGTGCAGGTACCGCAGCGGATCGTCTCCGCGTGGGCGGCACAGGACCCCGACGCGTTCGCCGACGTGTTCACGGAAGGGGGCACCCTCGTCCTGCCCAACGACGTCCTCCTCAAGGGCCGCGAGGAGGTGCGCGAGTTCATGAAGAACGCGTTCGCCGGTCCGTACGCGGGCACCACGGTGACCGGCGACCCCGTGGACGTGAAGCTGCTCGGCCAGGACGCGGCCGTGCTGGTGACCCAGGGCGGCGTCCTGGCCCCGGGCGAGACGGAAGTGGCCCGCGAACGCGCGATCACCGCCACGTGGGTCCTGGCCCGCGAGGAGGGCGAGTGGAAGCTGGCGGCCTACCAGAACACGCCGCGCTTCTGACCACCCCTGACGACCGTGGCCCCCGGCACCCCTGGCCGGGGGCCACGGTCTTGCCACGGGCCGGCTGAGCGGCGGAGCTCGGAGAGCGGAGCACGGACGGAGAGGCGGAGCACGGAACCGGCCGTGCGGATCGGGGGTCCGCACGGCCGGTTCCGGGTTTGTCGATCAGTCGCGCACGAGGTTGGGCAGCAGGTGCTGCACGCCCCGCCGGCCGCTGGTCTCGCCGTCCGGGGAGGGCGCGCCGTACTTGACGTCCACCCCGCGCTCCTGCAACGCGCGCACGATGCCGGGCATCGCGCGCTCCGCCAGAGCCGCGATGGTCAGCGCCGGGTTCACCGTGAGCGCGCCGGGCACGGCCGCGCCGTCGGTCACGAAGATGCCGGGGTGGCCGCGCAGTTCGTGCCGGTCGTCCAGGGCCGAGGTCTCCGGGTCGTCGCCGATGCGGCAGGACGCCAGGGGGTGCACGGTGTAGGCGCCCACCACGTCGTTGGTCCACGGCATGACCTTCGACAGGCCGTCCTTCTCCATGATCTGCTTGACCGCCGCGTCCGCCTGCTGCCACCCGTACAGCGTGTTCTCGGTGGGGTTGTAGCGGATCGGGCCCCGGCCCAGCATCTGCTGGGAGATGCGGATGGAGTTGCCGGTGGGCGGGGGAGTGCCGAAGACGCCCTCGTTGTCGTCCTCGGTCATCGAGAAGATGGTCAGCCACGACTGCCACTTCTCGACGATCTTCTTCTTGTCCGCTCCGAACCACGTGGGCATTCCCGGCATCGCGTCCGGGGTCTGCGCGAGGATCGTGCCGAAGCCGGGCGGGAAGTACAGCTGCTCCAGGCAGAACCGGGAGAACTCCGGCAGCGAGCCGTCGAGGTTGTCCCAGCTGGCCACGCAGGGGCCCTTGCCGATCTGGTTGGCCGCGTAGGACAGGTCGTCCTCGCGGGACAGGCCCAGCAGGTCGCGCGCCTTGTCCTCGTCGATGATCGCCGTGTTGAGGCGTTCGCCGTTGCCGGAGAAGTAGCGGCCCACCGCGTGGGGCATCTTGCCCAGGGTGTCCTCCGAGCGCTGGAGGATCACCGGGGTGGCGCCCGCGCCGGCGGCCAGGATGACGATCTTCGCGTCGATCTCGCCGCTGCCCACGCTCACCCGGTAGTCGACGTCGTGGATGACGTTGTAGCTGACGCGGTAGCCGCCGTCCGCGGTGCGGACCAGCTTCTGCACCTCGTGCATCGGCCGGATCTCCGCGCCGTTCGCGATGGCCGCGGGCAGGTAGTTGAGCAGCAGGGACCGCTTGGCGTCGAACTTGCAGCCGGCCATCATCCAGTTGCAGTTGGTGCACAGCGCGGTGTCGATGGCCACCGGCACCGGGTTGGCGGTGCGGCCCGCGTGGTTGCAGGCCGCGGCGAACAGGCCGCCCGCGTAGGTGACCTCGTCCCAGTCCTGCTTGGTGATCGGCAGCGCCTCGCTGACCTTGTCGTACCAGGGGTCGAGGGTGTCGCGGTTGATCGTCGACGGCCACATGCGCCGGCCGATGCTGCCCTTGCGCTCGAAGATGAACCGCGGCGCGCGGGGCATCGCGGCGAAGTACACGACGCTGCCGCCGCCCACGCAGTTGCCGCCCAGCAGGCTCATGCCGTCGCCCACGACGAAGTCGAAGATCCGGGTGTAGGAGGAGCCCAGCAGGTAGTCGTGCTCGAAGTCCTTGCTCTCCAACCAGGGACCGCGTTCCAGCACGGTGACCTTGGCCCCGCCCGCGGCGAGGTGGTACGCGGCGATCGCGCCGCCGAACCCACTGCCGACGATGAGGACGTCGGTGCTTTCGGTGCTCGTCATCGAAACTCCAATCGCCGGGCCCGACCGGCACGGCGGACGTGCGGGGGACGTCGCCCCCGCGGGTGGGCTGGTCAGGCCGGGTTGCCGGACGGGGTGGTGTCCGGGTGGCGACGGGCGAGGGGCTTGCCGTAGGAGTAGGCGGGGAACCGCCAGAGCCCGTCGGCGTCCGGCTTGGCGAACTTCATCGCGCGCAGACCGGGGTGGCCCGCCGCGATGGCGTCGAGGGTGTGCATGTGCGCGCCGGTGTCGAAGGCCATGTTGCTGAACAGGGCCAGCGCCACCCAGCCGTCCTTCTCGGGGTGGCCGGGCGCGACCAGCTTGGCCACCAGGGCGGTCCGGTCCTTGTAGGACAGCGACACGAACGGCGGCACTTCGCCGTCCAGCTCCAGGCCGTGCTCCGCCGCGTAGGCGGTGGCGTGCCCGTTGAGCATCGTGGTCAGGCTGTCCAGGCCGTCGACGATCCCGGCGGCGGGGGTCTCCAGCAGCTCCACCGCGCCCGCGACCACCGCCCCGTCGTCGTCGGCGGCGCCGGCGATGGCGCGGTCGTCGGGTGAGCGCTTCGCCCCGGGCACGATGGTGTCCGCGAACGCCTCCAGGGTCATGGTCCGTATGGCGCGATCCGGTGCGGTATCCGATTGCACGGCTGATCCTTCCTCCGGTCGGCGAAGAATGGGCCGACCGACGCCCGCATACCCTGGGCGGTCGACTCCGTAAATACGCCGAAGGCCGTCGCCCCGACGTTCTACACATCGTCGGGCCGAGGATCTTCGCGGCGCTTCTTCGTGCTTGCCCCAATATTGTTACCCGGCCATTCGTTGGCCGTTGGTGGGCCGAAGGGTCCACTGGCCGTTCGGCTGTCGGCAGGCTGGTCGGACGTGCGGGTGGGGGACCGCCGCAACTCCGCACAATTACCGGGTGTGGAGTGGTGGGATGATCTGCCAATGGTTACGGAGGAGACTTCTGTATCCACGCTGCGTGTTGTTGTTGAAAACTGTCTCGGACGCACCCGCCGGAGCCGCCGGGAAATGATCTTGCAGGGGCCTTACAAAGCTCGTTGGCGCACCTTGCGCAGGCTGTGAGGGCCATGTAGCTTGCAAGAATCATCGAATGGGACACAACTGGGGAAGCATCTAAGAGGTACTGGGGGTTGTTTCGTGACCGGGCGCCCAACGGCGTCGGGTCGTCCACGGCCCGTTCTCCGTCGCCGGCGGGCCGGCCGTGGTCGCGTGTATCCGTTTCACCTCTGTGTGCGTCTTCTGCGAATGGGGGTCGTAGTAGTGGGTGAAGTCCTTGAGCGCGCTGTCGGCAAGGTAATCGACTTCATGCACGAGAACATCGGTGAACAATTCACGATCGACGACATGGCGCGGACCGCCAATTACAGCAAGTTCCACTTCTCACGGGCGTTCCAGCGGGTCACCGGGGTGTCCCCGGGCCGGTTTCTGGCCGCCATCCGATTACAGGAGGCCAAGCGCCTGCTGGTCTCCACGACGTTGACCGTGACCGACATCAGCCACCGGGTGGGCTACACCAGCGTCGGCACGTTCAGCTCCCGTTTCCGCTCCAGCGTCGGCGTCTCGCCGACCACCTACCGCCAACTCGGCGGCTTCGCACCGCACATCCCGATGGCCCGCCGCGGGTCGGACCCGCGGACGGCCAGCGTGCAGGGCGAGATCGCCGCGCCGATCGGGGGCGCGCGGGGCCTGATCTTCGTGGGCCTGTTCCCGGACGGCATCCCGCAGGGTTCACCCATCCGCTGCTCCGTACTGCACCGTCCGGGGCCTTACGTGCTCACCAACGTCCCACCCGGCACCTGGCACCTGTTGGCGCACTCCGTGGCGCCCGGACGCGAGACCATGCTCGGCAACGGACCGTTCGCCGACGACCTGGCGTTGTCGGTGGCTTCGTTCGGTCCGATCACCGTTCGACCCGGCGCGCCCCTGCGGCACGCCGACTTGACCCTGCGACCCATCTGCGTCCTGGACCCACCGGTCCTGTTGGCGCTGCTGGACGTGCGCACCATCGCACTGGGGGCCGACGCCGCCAGCTGAGCGACCCGTCACCACGGGCGCGGCCGGCAGGCGAGGGCGAAAAACCGAATACCACGACACCGCGGACCACGAAATCGTGCGAAGGGCCGCCCCCGGGGACGGGGGGCGGCCCTTTCGGCGTTTCCGGGATCCGGGTGATTCGCCGGTCATCCGTGTCGAGTGTTCTCGACGGACCGTCGTGCACCGCAGACACGACAGGGGCGGTGGGCCGGGTGAACGAACCCCGACCCACCGCCCCTGTCGACCGGCTGCTAAGCCACCGGGTGGACTGTCATCGGCAGCCCGCCGCGCACGCGCAGCGAGAGCATCGGCTCGGGCACGACCTCGTACCCGGGCACCGTGCGCAGGTCCAGCTCCCGCGCGATCATGGCGATCGCGAAGGTGGCCTCCATCATCCCGAGGTGGTTGCCCACGCAGAACCGCGGCCCCGCGCCGAACGGGATGTAGGCGTACCGCGGCCGGTCGTGCGTCACCGTCGGGTCGAACCGCTCCGGGTCGAAGCGGTCCGGCTGGTCCCAGAAGGCCGGGTGGCGGTGCAGGGTGTACGGGCAGATGAGCACGTCCGCCCCGCGCGGCACGAAGTAACCGCCCACCTCGTCGTCGGCCTGCGCGGCCCGGGGCAGGATCCACACCGGCGGGTACAGCCGCATGACCTCCTCGACGACCATCGCCGTGTACCGGAGGGAGTGCAGGTCCTCGTACTGCGGCAAGCGGTCGCCCAGCACTGAACGCGCCTCGGCCTGCACCCGTTGTTTGACCTCCGGGTGCCGGTCGAGCAGGTGGAACGTCCAGCCCAGCGTGCTGGCGGTCGTCTCGTGGCCGGCCAGCATCAGGGTCACCAGCTCGTCGTGCAGCCGCTGGGTGCCGAACGCCGGGTCCGACTCCTGCGCCACCGACGCCATCACGCGGGACAGCACGTCGTCGCCGTCGGCGTTGCCGTGCGCCACCCGCCGGGCCGCCAGCTCGTCGACGACCCGGCGCAACTCCTTGCGCGCCTTGCGGAACCGGAGCTGGTGGGGGAGCGGCACCCACATGGGCACCGCGCTCATCGTCACCATCTCGAACATGGCCTGGTCCTGCACGGCCTCGAATGCGTGCCCGACCTGCTCGAACTCCGAGAGGTCCTCGGAGAGCAGGGTGCGCCCCAGGACGTCCAGGGTCAGGCCGGTCATCTCCTCCATCAGGTTCAGCGGCGCCCCGCCGACGCCGGCGCGCAGCCGGTCGACGAGCCTGCCCGCCGACTCGGCCACCGCGGTCGCCTGCCGCGCGATCCGCTTGTGCTGGAACGCGGGCTGCGTGGCGCGGCGCTGCTTGCGCCACAGCTCGCCCTCGCTGGTGAGCAGCCCGTCGCCGAGCGCGCGGCGGGCGTGCACCAGGCCGATGCCCTTGTGGTAGTTGGCCGCGTTGTCGGCCAGGACGTGCTTGGCGTGGTCGGGGTGGTTGAAGAAGTACAGCGTCTTGGGGCCGATGGCCATCTTGACCGCGTCGCCGTACTGGGTCGCGGCCGACGTCATCAGCGCCAGCCGGTCGCCGGCCAGCTTCTTGAGCAGGCCCAGAGTCGCGCTGCGCGGAGGCCCCGGGGGCGTCCGCCGGACGTCGGCCGCGATCCCGGTCATGTCGGCACGACCTCCGTCGTCTTCTTCGGCGCCCCGTTGCCGTTGAGCGACACCGCGGGCTCCTCCACGGGCGCCGCCGCGGCCAGGGCCTTCTGCTGGGCCTCCCACTCGCGCCGCGAGCGGTCCACGATCTCCAGCGCCCACAGGAAGCCGCCGCGGATGAGGCACACGATCGCCGTGGCGAAGAAGATGCCGTACGGGATCGACATGCCCATCAGCACGCCGTACACCGCCGCCACGCCGCCGCCGAACGCGATCTGCGACACCGGCCGCGAGGGGCTCGTGCCCGGGTCGGTGACCATGTAGTTGGTGAACAGCACGAACGCGACACCGGTCATCATCGCCAGGCCCGCGGGTATGGAGGTGTCCAGCAGGAACCCGCGGACCACCGCCTGGAGCGCGAACCCGATGATCCAGGCCATGATCAGCCACAGCCGGCCGGTCAGCATGCCGTTGAGCATGGTGCCCGCGGTGATGATGATCAGCGGGATCAGCCAGTCCACGAACGTGCCGACGTGCTCGGTGAAGTGGTAGGGCGGCGCGATGGACGCCCACGGGAACACCAGCAGGATGACGGCGATGCCGAAGTTCGACGGGTTCATGAAGTGCCGCATCCGGCCGCGCACCGGCGCCCGCAGCACCCACTTCGCGCCCACCGCGACGGTGACGCCGAAGATCATCGCCAGCAGGTTGTCGTTGACGTAGATCAGCATGTTCATCGCGAGGCTGGTGATGTGCGCGGGGAACAGGAACTCCATGAGCCCCTTGAACCCGTTGCCCGCGAAGCGCGGCGCGCGTCCCTCGACGCGGGCGCCGATGATCTCCAGGACGATCTCCACCGTGTACCCGGTGGCCAGCGCGATGAAGGGCCACAGCCAGGGCTGCTCGAACCCGAGGACGGTGTAGCCGAAGATGTTGAAGACGGTGATGGAGATAGCGAACCGGCGGAGCGCGGTGACCACCTTGGGGTCGTGCCGCGGCGGGCTCGGTTTCGTCTCGGCCATGTGCGTCACTTCTCCTTGGCCTGGTCGCCGAGCTGGAGGTCGTGCCAGCCCGCGGACAGTGTCAGGTCCTGCTCGTGGATCTTGCCGTCGGTGTCGCGCCACTTGATGTGCGCCGTCACCGGCCCCTTGGCGTCACCGAGTCCGAAGTGGACTTCGTGGCTGCGCTTGCCGGAGTGGCCGCTGCCGCCGTCGACCCGGTTCATCTGGGTGCGCCCGTCGGAGGTCTTGATGGTGACCTGCGCGCCGATGGCGGGCGCGCCGCCGTCCTCGTTGGTCAGCCGCAGGCCGAGGAAGCCGTTCGAGGACTTGCCGGTGTTGTGGTAGAACACCGGGTCCTCCCACTGGCGGGAGACGGCCATGTCCAGCAGGCCGTCGCCGTCGACGTCGCCGGTGGCGATGCCGCGGGTCGGGACGGGGACGTCCAGGCCCAGCTCGGGGGACAGGTTGTCGTAGCGGCCCTCGCCGTTCTTGACGAACAGCCGGAACCGTTGCGCGCCACCGACGTCGTCGCCCGCGGTCACGTACGGCCACCACATCGGGTTGGCCAGCAGGGCGTCGTTCGCGGTGGCCAGCTCCTGGAGCTGGGGCCAGCGGTTGACGTCGCCCTTGACGAACCCGGTGGCCTGCGCGATCTCCAGCTCACCGCTGTTGTCGAAGTCGGACAGCTTCACGTCCCAGCCCCAGCCCGACCAGGCCAGCAGCAGGGGCGCGCTCTCGTCCTCCCAGGGCGCGTCGCCCTCCTTCAGCGCGGCCTTGACGTCCGCACCGGTGCTCAGGAAGGCGAAGTGGCTCTCCTCGATGCCGAACGACGTCGTGATGTTGCTGACGTACATGTCGTAGATGCCGTCGCCGTTGAGGTCGCCGAAGTCGACGCCCATGCCCTTGAACGAGTCCTGGCCGACGTTCTTGGACTTCGGCTCGATCGGCGAGCGCGAGCCCTCGACGAGCGCGAACTCGAACTTGCCGGGCGTGGACTTGTTGTACAGCAGGCGGTCCGGGCCGAAGTCGTGCGCCAGGTACAGCTCGGGCAGCAGGTCGCCGTCGACGTCGTTGGAGCTGGAGGCCAGCACCCAACCCTTGGACGCGTCGTTCGGGACGGCGTCGTCGTGCTGCTTGAACGTCGCCGTGGGGCTCGCGCCGCTCGTGCCGCCGGTCCACTCGAAGATGTAGTCCTCGCCGCCGTTGAGCGCGTCGGACATCGAGGCGTTCATCTCCACGCCGCCGGACTTGCTCGGGTCGAGCACCGGGCCGTGCGGGAAGTAGTTGCCGATGTAGATGTCGGCGTGCCCGTCACCGTCGAAGTCCGCGACCGTGGCCGAGTTGGAGTTCCACTGCGGGCCAGCGTAGGTGCCGCTCGTCGCGCCGGGCACCAGTTCGGTGGCCTTGAACGAGTCCGCGGTCAGCTTCTTCTGGTTCTCCTTGGCCAGGTGCAGGATCGGCGTGCGGCCCCACAGGTAGACCATGAGGTCCATCGCGCCGTCCTCGTTGAAGTCGCCGGGGACGCAGCCCATCGGCGCCATCACGTCGTTGACCGGCAGGGAGCCCGAGCTGAGCGCGAACGGCGCGTAGCGCGGCTGCTTGCCCGACTCCGGGGCGGGGGTGACGATCACCTGGTCGATGCGCACGTCGACGAAGCAGATGTCGTTGGACAGGCCGTCGCCGTCGAGGTCGTTCATCGCGATGGCCGAGCCGACCGACGAGATCCACGCGTCGATGTGCTTGTAGTCCTGGTTGACCTTGCGGATCGACTGCTGGGTGTAGCCGCCGGGCAGGGCGATCGACTCGGGCGCGAACCCGAAGCTCGACGCGAGGTCCCGCTTCTCGGTGGCCGACGACTCGGGCAGGCGGGCGACCGAGAACGTGGCGGCGACCAGCACCAGCGCGACGATCCCGGGTAGTTGCCTGCGCAGCCAGCCGGTGGTGGCGCTCACGAACCGACTCCTTCCTGGTGGACGAACTCTCGGGCGATGCGCCGGCGCCAGACCTCGAAGGCCGGCTCGGCGCCGTCGGTGATCGGCGGCGCGGGCCGCACGTCCTGGGTGACCCGGGCGGCCTTCTCCGGCGTGGTGCCGCAGAACACCTGCGTGGCCAGGCCGGTGTGCGGGACCATCAGGCCCGCCTTCACGCGCGCCTCGGCGGCGAACGCGCTGGCCTGCGCGACGACCCCGGCGTGGCGCCCGGACCGCTGCCGGAACAGCTCCAGCTCGTCCTCGGTCACACCGCCCGCGTAGGTGGCGGCCAGGCCGGCGCCCGCGTACAGGTCCTCGTGGCGGTGCTCGGCGAACCCGTCGATGAGGTCCGCGACGTACTCGGCGTCGGTGCCGCCGACGAACCACATCGCGCGGCCGATGCCCTGGTCCAGCGCGCGGTTGGTGTAGGCGCGCGGACCCTCGGCGGGCCACGGGAAGTCTCGGTCGACGTACTGCCCGTGCACGTACTGCTCGGTCTTGAAGTAGGCCTGGTGGAAGCCGTAGCCGTCCAGGACCAGCCAGCGCAGCAGCGGGTCGGTGGACGCGCTGCGGGGCCAGCGGAAGCGGGGCAGCCGGGCCATCGCCCAGCCGATGCCCACGTAGACCATGTAGATGTGGTCGGCCGCCCGACCCTCCAGGAATTGCTCGACGTGCCGGGAGTGGCCGAAAGGCATGCCGTCCAGGACCGCGAAGCCCATTCCGGCGCCTTCGTAGGCGAAACCCTTGAACCGCGTGGGGAGCTTTTCCAGTTGTTCTTCGGCGTCCCGCGGGTGGCGCGCCTCGACGGCGTAGGCGTAGCCGGCGAGGAACATCCGGCCGACCGTCTCCAGCAATTCCTTGCCGGCCTCGTCCTTCACCCGGAATCCCCGGGTCTCCATCAGCGTTTCGGTCAGGCTCGGCGTCAACAAACGGCGCCGCAAGGCGCGCAAGGCACTCACATTCGTCCCCCCAACGTCGGGCGGCCAGGAAAGCGGGCTAGGATCGGGAAAATAGTTGCAGCGCGTCGCGCGGCGCGGCTACTTCAGACGTGCGGAGCAGCGACGATCAATGCGCGCTCAGGCGGAGAGATTCTTCGTTGCTGCGGTGAAACGCGCACGAATTCGACTGCGCCACACCTCGTAGGGCGGTACCGGACCCTCGGCGTCGGGCGCGACGGCGGTGGCGTCGGCGAGTTCCGACGCGGCTTCCGGGGTGATCTCCGCGAAGGTTTCGACGGCGGTCGAACTGTGTGCCGGGACGAATCCGGCGTGAATTCGCGCCTTGACCGCGAACACGGAGCCCAGGGCGAGTTCGGCGCGGTGCTCGCCCGCCGCGGCGGGCAGGGTGGCCAGCTCGTCGGGCGTGCCGCCACCGGCGAACGTGGCCGCCAGGCCCACGCCGCTCCACAGGTCGGCGTGCCGGGCCGGGTCGAACCGCGCCACCGCCTGGGCCACCTCGGCGCACTGCGCGCCGTGGATGAACCACAGGGCGCGCCCGATGCCCTGGTCGATGGCGCGCGGGAAGTAGTCGGCGCGGCCGTGCCACGGGTAGGGCGCGGGCACGCGCTGCTCGTCCACCCACTTGCGGGTGTGGAAGTAGGCCAGGTCGAAGCCGTAGCCGTCGACGGCCAGCCAGCTCATCGTCGGGTGGTAGGGCGAGCCGACCAGTTCGGGCACCACCTTGCGCCACAGGCCCCGCGGCAGGTGGTTCATGGCGAACCCGATGCCGATGTAGGCCACGAACAGGTGCTCGGCGCCCGGCCCGGACAACAGGTCCCGGGTCCGCGTGCCGCGCCCCATGACGTCGCGGATGGTGAACGCCATCGTCGCGCCCTCGTAGGCGAAGCCGCGCAGCTCCGGCTCGACGAACCCGAGCCTGCGCACGACCTCCCACTGGTCGCGCGAGTCGATGCCCCATTCGAAGCCGCACACCACCGATTGCGGGATGGCCTCCAGCTTCGGCGCGTACTCCGACGACGCGCCGGGAAAGCCGCGCGAGCCGAAGGTCACCTCCTCCAGGGAGGGCGCCATCATCAGCCTGCGCAGCGATCCCAGCGTCGTGGACATGATCCTCTAGACCCCCAATGTGTCTTCGGCCTTCTGCGTGCCCTCGACCCGGGCGGCGATCTTGGCGAACGCGGTGTCCCGCGAGGTCGAGGTGTCGTCGGAGAACGGCGCGAAACCGCAGTCGTCGCACGTCCCCAGCTGGTCGGGCGGGATGAACTCGGCCGCCTCCAGCACCCGCTCGCGCACCTCGTCGGCGCTTTCCACGCGCGGGTCGATGGGGTCGGTGACCCCGATGAACACCCGCGCGCCGGCGGGCAGGTGGTCGCGGATGATCGACAGCACGCGGCGGCGGTCCGGCTCGGCGGCCAGGGCCACGGAGAACTGCCCGGCTCGCAGCGTGAACAGGTCGGGCAGCAGGTCGGCGTAGTCGACGTCCGCGCTGTGCGTGGCGTCCCAGTCGCCGCCGGGGCAGGTGTGCACCCCGATCCTCGTCCGCTCGTCGGCGGAGAACCGGGACAGCACCTGGTTGTTCAGCGCGATCAGGTCGCGCAGGATCGACTTGGACGGGTCGAGCTTGATCGACAGCCGGGCCTCGGTGAAGTCCAGCTGCACCGAGTGCGCGCCGGCGTCCAGCGCTTGCCGGATGTCGGCCTCGGCCTCGTCGAGCAGGTCGGCCAGGAACTGCTCCCGGCCGTAGGAGTCGATGCCGCTCGCCGGGTAGAGCAGGCTCAGCGCCGACGGCGCGATCACCGACTGCTTGACCGGCAGGTCGGTCAGCCGCTGAGCGGCCCGCAACTGGTCCACGGCGTGGGCCGCGTACCGGAACGGGCCGCTGGTCAGCGTCGGCAGCTGCCGGGTGTGGCCGTCGGAGAACGGCACCACCAGGCCACCCGGGTCGAGGTCGGGCAACCCCGCCACCGGGTAGGTCAGGAAGCTGGACTTGGCTTGCTCGCCGTCGGTGACCACCGACGAGCCGGCGGCCTCGAACCGGGCGATGGTGTCGCGCACCGCCCGGTCGGTCAGCTCGTCGATCCGCTCGGCCCCGATGCGGCCGGCGGCGAAGTCGGCGTGCGCGCCGATCAGCTCCGCCGGGCGCGGGATGCTGCCGATCGGTTCGGTCGGAATCCCCATGTGGTGTTCCCCTTTGCGCGCGGGTCAGGCCCACGGCGCGGTGGGGTACCACGGGATGATCTCCCGCCGGGCCAGGAGCCGGACGTCCCAGTACAGGAAGGTGAAGACACCGGCGACGATCAGCGCGGCGGCCGTGATCACGGTCGCGCGGGTCGGCTTCTCGGTCAGCCACCGCTGCAACCGGCCGCCGGTGAAGTGCGCCAGCGCGAGGAACAGTAGGGCCATGATCACGATGTTGCCTACCGACTGAAGGGTGAACGCGGCGGCTCCGTAGAGTGGATTCCCGCTCTCCGCGGCGTCCCGGAACATCTTGCGGAACAGGCCGAACGGCCTACCGATGAGGAACCCGCCGATCAGCACGCCCATGAACACCATCGGCGCGTTGGGCCACCGCTGGGAGATCTTGCGGAACGGGTCCTTGACCACGCCCAGCGACGCCAGGCCCAGGTAGGTCATGACCACGCCGATCACGCCGAACACCACCAGCGACTGGATGCTGCGGCCGTTGAGGGTGCCCGCCGCGGCCTGCGCGGTGGAGAACTGCGGCATCCGCGTGCCGACGATGCCGACCAGGGCGCCGTAGAGGGCGGACACGCCGATCATGCCGACCGAGAGCCACCCCAGCGGCTTGAGCGAGGCCTTCAGCCGCGTCCACCGGCTGCCGGTCGAGCCCAGCATCGGCGCGACCGCGCCGAACGCGGCGATGTTGCACGCGGTGAACGAGCCCGCGATGCCGGTGGCGAAGGCGAACGCGATGCCCGCGGCGATCCCCGTGATCGGCGAGCCCTTGGCGTCCTGGCCCAGCAGGGTGTTGGCGACGTTGTCGCCGATCACCGAGTCCACGAAGTGGGCCGACCACACCACCGTGAGGAGGAAGCCGCCCAGCGCGCTGAGCGCGATGATCAAGCCGCGCCGGCGTGGGAAATGACCGTTGACCAACGTCGAGGTCGCCCGCGGATCGCCCCCGGCGGGCTCTTGGTGGTGGAGGTGGTTGGTGCCACTGCGCGTCATGGGCTCTCCTTGAGGTTGGTCGTCGGGCCGGTCGGTCGTCTGGCGCGGTCCTTTGATCGTTCGCCTCCGCGAGCGCACACCAGCATCCGTCGTGCCCCGCGGCCGGTCCTTCTCCAAAAATGCGCAGTCTGCGCCCGCGCGGGCAGTCTTGCGCCGGTCCGACGGTTGCGTCACCGCACCGACAATGAAAATGACGCTGTTATGGAATAGTCCCTGGTCGGAGGGCACAATCGGAGAAGCAACGCCGTCGGTGCTCCGGCAGGCTAGGTCGGGCGCGCATTCTTCGAAGCATCGCCGCCATTGTCGGCACAAAGTGCGCGATGTTTCTGCCGAGGGGATCGAACCGGAGTCGCGGAGACGGTGAAAGCATGAGCAGTGAGCGGATCGCAATTGTCGGCATCGGGTTGCGCTACCCCGATGCCGGTTCCACCGGAGAACTGTGGGAAAACGTGTTGGCCGGTCGCCGTGCCTTCCGCCGACTGCCTGACGAGCGGATGAACCACGCCGACTACTACTCGCCCGACCCGAAGGCGCCCGACCGCTTCTACTCGGCCAAGGCCGCGGTCCTGCGCGACTTCGAGTTCGACCGGGTCAAGTACCGCGTGGCGGGCAGCACCTACCGGTCGACCGACCTGACGCACTGGCTCGCGCTGGACGTCGTGGCGCAGGCCCTGGCCGACGCGGGCTTCCCCGACGCCGAGGGCCTGCCCCGGCGCAGCACGGGCGTGGTCCTGGGCAACAGCCTGACCGGCGAGTTCTCCCGCGCCAACATCATGCGGCTGCGCTGGCCGTACGTGCGCCGCACGGTCGCCGCCGCGCTGACCGCCAAGGGCTGGCCGGAGGACGAGACCGCGGGTTTCCTGCGCGAGTTGGAGGTGCAGTACAAGGCCCCGTTCCCGCCCATCGACGAGGACTCGCTGGCAGGCGGCCTGGCCAACACCATCGCGGGCCGCATCTGCAACTACTTCGACCTGCACGGCGGCGGCTACACCGTGGACGGCGCCTGCTCCTCCTCGCTGCTCTCGGTCGCCACGGCGGCCAAGTCGCTGGTGGAGGGCGACCTGGACGTGGCCGTCGCGGGCGGCGTGGACCTGTCCATCGACCCGTTCGAGGTCATCGGCTTCGCCAAGACCGGCGCGCTGGCCACCGGCGAGATGAAGGTCTACGACAAGGACTCCAACGGCTTCTGGCCGGGCGAGGGCGCCGGCGCGCTGGTGCTCATGCGCGAGGAGGACGCCCTCAAGCGGGGTGCGCGGATCTACGCCAGCATCGCCGGCTGGGGCGTGTCCTCCGACGGCAAGGGCGGCATCACCCGCCCCGAGGCCAGCGGTCACCGCCTGGCCATCACCAGGGCCTACGAACGCGCCGGCTACGGCGTGGAGTCCGTGTCCTACTTCGAGGGTCACGGCACCGGCACCGCGCTGGGCGACGCCACCGAGATCGAGGCGCTGTCCACCGCCCGCCGCGCCGCCGACCCGCACGCCCGGCCCGCCGCGCTGAGCAGCGTCAAGGGCAACTTCGGGCACACCAAGGCGGCGGCGGGGGTCGCCGGTCTGATCAAAGCGACCCTCGCCGTGCACCACCAGGTCATCCCGCCGGGCACCGGGCACTTCGACCCGCACCCGAAGCTGACCGCCGACGACGCCGTGATGTACGTGCCGCGTGCGGCCGAGCTGTGGCCCGCCGACCAGCCCGTGCGGGCCGGCGTGTCCGCGATGGGTTTCGGCGGTATCAACACCCACATCGCGCTGGAGCAGGCGCCCGACGCCGCCCGCCGGTCCGGGTTGGACGACCAGACCCGCGCGCTGGTCGCCTCCCGCCAGGACGCCGAGGTCCTGCTGTTCGACGGCGTGGACCTCGCGGCGGTGCGCGAGAAGCTCACCGAGGTGGCCGCGCTCCTGCCCAAGCTGGCCCTCGCCGAGCTGGCCGACCTGGCCGGCGCGCTGGCCGCGCGGCTGACCGGCGCGCCGGTGCGCGCTGCCGTGGTGGCCACCAGCCCCGACGAGGCCGCGCGCAAGGTCGGGCGGCTGCTGGAGCTGCTGGGCGGTGGACCGGTGTTCGACGCCGCCGACGGCATCTTCCTGGACTCGCGCCCGGAGGCGCCGCGGATCGCGTTCCTGTTCCCCGGCCAGGGTTCCGGGCGGGGCGCGGTCGGCGCGATCCGGCGGCGGTTCGCCGTGGCCGAGGACGTCTTCGCGGGCCTGGGCCTGCCGACCAACGGCAACCAGGTCGCCACCGAGGTCGCCCAGCCGCGCATCGTCGCCGGCGCGCTGGCGGGTCTGAAGGTGTTGCGGGAGCTGGGGATCGAGGCGGACACCGCCGTCGGGCACAGCCTCGGCGAGCTGACCGCCGTGCACTGGGGCGGCGCGCTCAGCGCCGGCCGCGTGCTCAACCTGGCCGCCGAGCGCGGTCGCGTGATGGCGTCGGCCAGCAAGGGCGGCGGCGCGATGGCGGGCCTGGCCACCGGTCCGGAGCGGGCGCTGGAGCTGGCGGCCGGCGAGGACGTGGTGATCGCGGGCTACAACGGGCCGACGCAGACCGTGCTGTCCGGTCCGGCCGAGGCCGTGGACCGGGTGTGCGCGGTGGCGCGGGAGGCCGGCGTGCACGCCACCCGCATCAACGTCTCGCACGCCTTCCACTCGCCGCTGGTCGAGCCGGCGGCGGTGGCGATGCGGGAACGGCTGGTGGACTTCGACTTCGGTCGCCTGATCCGGCCGGTGCACTCCACGGTCACCGGTGACGTGCTGGAGCCCGGCACCGACCTGCGCGACCTGCTGCGCGACCAGGTGCTGCTGCCGGTGCGGTTCCACGAGGCCGCGGCCAAGGCGGCGGCGCGGACGGACCTGGTGGTGGAGGTCGGCCCCGGGCGGGTGCTGTCCGGGCTGATGGGCGAGATCGCGCCGGCCAAGCCGGTGCTGTCGGTGGACACCGACTCCGCCTCGCTGGTGCCGCTGCTGACCATCGTGGCCGCCGCGCACGCGCTGGGCGCCCCGGTGCGGGTCGACGCGCTGTTCGCCGACCGGGTCCTGCGGACGCTGCCGCTGGACGGGGACATGACGTTCCTGGCCAGCCCGTGCGAGACCGCCCCGGCGTGGGACGCGGGCTCGGTCGTCTTCGAGGAGCCGACGAAGGCCGAGGAGTCCACTGAGGACACTTCGGGCGAGTCCACCCTGGAGTTGCTGCGCAGGCTCGCCGCGCAGCGGGTCGAGCTGCCGCTGGAGGCGATCAGCGCGTCCACGCACCCGCTGGACGACCTGCACCTGAGCTCGATCACGGTCGGCCAGCTGGTCAACGAGGTGACCCGCACGCTGGGCCGCCCCGCGCTGGAGGCCCAGCCGAACTTCGCCACCGTGCGACTGGGCGAGCTGGCCGAGCTGATCGACCAGCTGGCGTCCACCGAGCACGCCGAGGAGAAGGCCGGCGGCGAGGTGCCGGGCGTCGCGCCGTGGGTGCGGCCGTTCCTGGTGACCCACGTCGAGCGCCCGCACCCGGTGGCCGTACCCGCCGCCGCGGGGCAGTGGACGGTGTTCGCGTCCGAGGGGCACCCGCTGGCCGAGCCGCTGCGGACGGCGCTGCCCGGTGACGGTGTCCTGCTGATCCCGGCGGAGGGTGACACCAGCCTGTTCCTGGAGGCCGCGCGGGCCGTGCTGGCCGCGCCCGCCGGGACCAGGTTCGCCGTGGTGCAGGGCAAGCTGGGCGCGTCCGGGTTGGCGCGCACGCTGCACCTGGAAGCGCCGCAGGTGCCGGTGACCGTGGTCGAACTGGCCGACGACACCGACGCCGTGGCGCGGGTGGCCGCCGAGGTCGCGGCCACGACCGGGTTCTCCCAGGTCCGCTACGACGAGAACGGCGTGCGGACGGTCCCGGTGCTGCGGGCGGTGTCCGGCGCCAAGACCGGCACTCCGCTGACCGCGGACGACGTCCTGCTGGTGACCGGTGGCGGCAAGGGCATCACCGCCGAGTGCGCGCTGGCCATCGCCCAGGACTCGGGCGCCGCGCTGGCCCTGGTCGGCCGCGCCGACCCGGCGCAGGACCCCGAACTGGCCGCGAACCTGGCCCGCATGACCGCCGCCGGCGTCCGGCACCGCTACGAGCGGGCCGACGTCACCAGGGCGGCCGAGGTCGCCGACGTGGTCGACCGGTTCCGCGCCGAACTGGGCGAGGTCACCGCCGTGCTGCACGGCGCGGGCCGCAACGAGCCGCGCGCGATCACCGGCCTGACCGACGAGGACTTCGCCAAGACCCTCGCGCCCAAGATCGACGGCCTGCGGGCCGTGCTGGACGCGGTCGACCCCGAGCGGATCAAGCTGCTGGTCACCTTCGGCAGCATCATCGGCCGGGCCGGTCTGCGCGGCGAGGCGCACTACTCGACCGCCAACGACTGGATGTCCGAGCTGACCGTGGACTTCGGCCGCAAGTACCCGCAGGCGCGGGTGCTGGCCCTGGAGTGGTCGGTCTGGTCGGGCGCGGGCATGGGCGAGCGGCTGGGCGTGGTCGAGGCGCTGATGCGCGACGGCATCACGCCGATCTCCACCGACGCCGGCATCGCCGTGCTGCGCGAGGTGCTGGCCGACCCGGAGGTCGGACCGGTGCTGGTGGTCAGCGGCCGGGCCGCGGGCCTGCCGACGCTGGAACTGGAGCGCGAGGACCTGCCGCTGACCCGGTTCGTCGACCGCGTGCTGGTGCACTACCCGGCCGTCGAGCTGGTCACCGAGGCGGAGCTGTCCGCGGGCAGCGACCCGTACCTGGGCGACCACCTGCTGGAAGGTGACCTGCTGTTCCCGGCCGTGCTGGGCATGGAGGCCATGACCCAGGTGGCGACCGCGCTGACCGGGTTCAGCGTGCCGCCGGTGCTGGAGGACGTGGAGTTCCTGCGGCCGGTGGTGGTGCGGCCCGACGGGTCGCTGACCGTGCGGCTGGCGGCGCTGGCGCAGGGCGACGTGGTGGACGTGGCGATCCGGGCCGAGGACACCGGGTTCTCCGCCGACCACTTCCGCGCCCGGCTGCGCTTCCCGCGCCCGGAGATCCCCTCCGGCGGCCCAGTCGAGGAACCCGGCCTGCCGCTGGTGCCGGTGGACCCGGTGACCGAGCTGTACGGCAGCGTGCTGTTCCAGGGCAAGCGGTTCCAGCGGTTGCAGGGCTACCGGCGGGCCTCCGCGCGGCACGCCGTGGCCGAGGTCGCGACCACGCCGGTGGCGACCTGGTTCGCCCCGTTCCTGCCGCAGGACCGGCTGCTGGCCGACCCGGGCACGCGGGACGTGATGATGCACGCCATCCAGTGCTGCGTCCCGGACGCGACGCTGCTGCCGCAGCGGGTGGAACGGCTCTACCTGGCCCACCCGAGCGAGCAGGCCGCCGAGTACGTGGTGCTCGACGCCCGCGAGCGGTCCCAGGACGGCGACAGCTACACCTACGACCTGGACGTCCGCGACCCGGCGGGCAAGGTCGTGGAGCGCTGGGAGGGCCTGGTCCTGCGGGCGGTGCGCAAGCGCGACGGCGCCGGTCCGTGGACGCCGACCATGCTCGGCTCCTACCTGGAGCGGTCGCTGGAACGGGTGCTGGGCGGCAGCCGCGCGGTGGTCGTCGAGCCCGACCCGACCGACACCCAGTCCGACCGGCGCACGCAGACCGCGCTGGCACTGGGCCGGGCGCTCAACCGGCGGGTCGAGGTGCGCTACCGGCCCGACGGCAAGCCCGAGGTCGACGGCGCGGAGGTGTCCGCCTCGCACGGCGCGGGGTTGACCCTGGCCGTGGCGGGCTCGGGTCGGCTGGGCTGCGACGTCGAGACCGCCGTGCCGCGGGCCGAACAGGACTGGGCCGACCTGCTGGGCGCGGACCTGATGGCCGTGCGCGACCTGCTCTCCCACGAGGCCGCGGAGACCGCCGCGGTCGCCGGGACGCGGGTGTGGGGCGCGCTGGAGTGCCTGCGCAAGACCGGGTCCACGACCCAGGCCCTCACCGTCGATCGGGTGCACCCCGACGGCTGGGCCGTGCTGTCCGCGGGTGACGCGAAGGTCGCCACCTGGGCCACGACCGTGAACGGGCGCACCGAGCCGGTGGTGTTCGCGGTGCTCGTCGGGAAGGAGGGCTAGATGTCGGACTACTACGAGATCCGCCACACCGTCGGCTTCGAGGAGACCAACCTCGTCGGCAACGTCTACTACGTCAACTACCTGCGCTGGCAGGGCCGGTGCCGCGAGATGTTCCTCAAGGAGAAGGCGCCGGCGGTGCTGGCCGAGGTCCAGGAGGACCTGAAGCTGTTCACGCTCAAGGTCGAGTGCGAGTTCTACGCCGAGATCACCGCGTTCGACGAGCTGTCGGTCCGGATGCGGCTGGAGGAGCTGACCCAGACCCAGGTCCAGTTCAGCTTCGACTACGTGAAGGTCACCGACGGCCAGCAGCTGCTGGTGGCCCGGGGCCGGCAGCGCATCGCGTGCATGCGCGGCCCGAACACCGACACGGTGCCCGCGCGGGTCCCGGAGGAGCTGCGGCGGGCGCTGGCGCCCTACGCGGAGACCCCGGTGCTGGCGCGTGCCGGACTGGGGGGATGACCCGATGTACGACGCGGTGCCCACGATGGAGGAGACGTCGTTGCGGGAAGCCATGTCCCGCTTCGCGACCGGCGTGACCGTGCTGACGGTCGGGGGCGAGCACGCCCACGGCATGACCGCGAACTCGTTCACCTCGGTGTCGCTGGACCCGCCGCTGGTGCTCTGCTGCGTCGCGCGGACCGCGGTCATGCACGAGGCGATCAGCGGGGCGAAGCAGTTCGCCGTCTCCGTCATGGGCGCCGACCAGGAGCGGACGGCGCGGTACTTCGCGGACAAGCGCCGTCCGCGCGGGGCGGCCCAGTTCGACGTGGTGGACTGGTTGCCCGGCGACCACACCGGCGCGCCGCTGCTGTCGGGGTCGCTGGCGTGGCTGGAGTGCGAGCTGGAGCAGTGGTACGAAGGCGGTGACCACACGATCTTCCTGGGTCGGGTGCTCAGCTGCCGGCGCGGTGCGGGCACGCAGGCGCTGCTGTTCTACGGCAGCGCGTTCCACCAGGTGTGACGTCTTGCCCCGGTCGGGTGACCCGTTGCGGTCACCCGACCGGGGTTTCGGGTGTGCCGGCCGCGCGGGCCGGCGGAGGGGAGCGCACATGCTGGTGACCGTCACCGGCGGCAGTGGTTTCGTCGGGTCCCACACGGTCGCGGAGCTGGTGCGGTCGGGACACCGGGTCCGCCTGCTGGTCCGCGCGGAGTCCGCTGTGGACACTGCTCTGCGTCCACTGGAGGTGCCTTCGGGCGCGGTGGACGTCGTGGTCGGCGACGTGACCGACGAGTTGGCCGTCACCTCGGCGGTGCGCGGCGCGGACGCCGTCGTGCACGCGGCCTCGGTGTACTCGTTCGACCGGCGGCGGCGTGCGGAGATGCTGCGCACCAACGTCCGCGGCACCGAGGTGGTGCTCGGGACCGCGCGTCGGTTGAACGTCGGGCGGATCGTGCACGTGTCGAGCATCGCCGCGTTGTTCGGGCCGGGGGTGCGGGTGATCCGCGAGTCCTCGCCGGTCGGGACGACCCGCGAGCCTTATGCGGCAACGAAAGCCGCCTCGGAGGCGGTGGCGCGCCGGTTCCAGGACGAGGGTGCGCCGGTCGTCATCAGTTACCCGCCGGCGTTGCTCGGGCCGAACGACCCGAAGGTGGGTGACCAGACCGAGCGGCTGCGCAACACCTTGCGCGGCCTGATGCCGATGTGGCCCTCCGGGGGTTTGCAGATCGGCGACGTCCGGGACACGGCCGCCCTGCACGCGGCGCTGCTCGGTCCGGACGTGACCGGTGGGCACTTCGGGCCGGGTCGCTACCTGACCACCCAGGAGTACCTGCGGACCGTGCGGGAGGTCACCGGGCGGGCGTTGCCCGCGGTGTTCCTGCCGGCGGTCACGATGGTCCCGGTGGGCAAGCTCGTGGACCTGGTCCAACCCCTGTGGCCGTGGCACATCCCGGCCGAGTACGGGGCCATCGCCACGGTCGGCGCGGCCACCCGCGTGGACGCCTCGGCCGGCACGCTGGACTTCAAGCCCCGGCCGTTCGCCGACACCGTGGCCGACACGGTCCGGTGGCTCGGCGCGTCCGGGCTGCTCACCGCGCGACAGGCGGGTCGCCGGTGACCACCTCCAACGTCGAGCACGTCGACCTGCGCCCCGAGTTGCCCCCGCGCACGATGGAGTTGCTGCGCGAACGCAACGACGACCTGCGCTCCCGGGCGGTGTCCGGCGACGGCACCCAACGCCAACACGCCCTGGGCAAGCGCACCGCCCGCGAACGCCTGGACCTCCTGCTGGACCCGGACTCGTTCGTCGAGGTGGACCTGTTCCGCCGCCACCAGGCACACGGCCTGAAGGTCTCCGACCACCGCCCGCACACCGACGGCGTGGTCGCGGGGTCCGGCACGATCGACGGCCGAAGGGTGTTCGTCTACGCCCAGGACTTCACGATCTTCGGCGGTTCCCTGGGCCAGGCGCACGCAGCCAAGATCCACAAGGTCATGGACATGGCCCTGGCGACCGGCGCCCCGATCATCGGCCTCAACGACAGCGGCGGCGCACGCATCCAGGAGGGTGTGATGGCGCTGGACGGGTATGGCGGGATCTTCCGCCGGCAGGTGGAGGCGTCCGGCGTGATACCGCAGATCTCGGTGGTGCTGGGACCTTGTGCCGGCGGTGCCGCTTACTCGCCCGCGTTGGCGGACTTCACTTTCATCGTCCGCGGCACCGGCCAGATGTACCTGACTGGTCCTGACGTCGTGGCTGCCGTGAACGGGGAGCGCGTGACCCATGAGGAGTTGGGCGGTGCTGCTGTACACAGTGGACTCTCAGGTGTGGCCTCCTTCGTGCACGACGACGAGGAGAGCTGTCTGGCCGACGTCCGCTACTTGATCTCCCTGTTGCCGTCGAACAACATGGAACCCCCGCCTGCTTACGAGCCTTGTGGTGCTAGCCAGGACATCCGGCCGGCGTTCGCTTCTCTGGTGCCCGTGGAGCCCAACAAGCCTTACGACATCCGGGACTTGATCGTCGAGCTGGTGGACGACGGGGAGTTCTTGGAGGTTCACGAGGGGTGGGCGGCGAACGTGGTGTGCGCGTTCGGTCGGGTGGATGGTGGTGTGGTTGGAGTCGTAGGCAACCAGCCGATGGTGTTGGCCGGGGTGTTGGACATCGAGGCGTCCCAGAAGGCGGCCAGGTTCGTGCGTTTCTGCGACGCTTTCGGCATCCCTTTGGTGTCTTTGGTCGATGTGCCCGGTTTCCTGCCTGGAACGGACCAGGAACACCACGGTGTCATCCGGCACGGCGCCAAGCTGCTGTACGCGTACTGCGAGGCGACCGTGCCCAGGATCCAGGTCATCGTGCGCAAGGCTTACGGCGGTGCTTACATCGTCATGGACTCGCGGTCCATCGGCACGGACTTGTCCCTGGCGTGGCCGACGAACGAGATCGCGGTGATGGGGGCGGAGGGAGCTGTCAACGTCATCTTCCGCAAGGAGCTGGCGGCATCGGCCGACCCGGTGGAGCTGCGGGCGGAGTTGCTGGCGGAGTACTCGGAACAGCTGGTGCACCCGTACTACGCGGCAGAACGAGGCCTGGTAGACGACGTCATCGACCCCTCCCACACCCGAGCCTCGGTAGCCCGAGGCTTGTCCATGCTCCGCGACAAACGCCGCACCCCAGCAGCCCGCAAACACGGCAACGTCCCGCTGTAGGGCGACCTGGCCCGCTCACGTCCAGGCGGAGCGGGCCAGGTCGGTCACCTGGGCGAGGATCTCTTCCGGTGGCGCGGTGAGGTCGAGCGAGCACTTCGTGATCGTGACCGGTGAGTTGAGCACGCGGTGGTCGGTGACGGTGACACCGTTGCCCGGGTAGACCAGCCAGGCCCGGTCGACTTGGAGTGCGGTGCAGTAGGCGAGCACTTGGTAGACGTCCGTGGTGGGCGACTTCCTACGACGCTTGTACTTCGCATCCACGACGAACCGCGGCCGGCCGTCGACGAAGTGCACGACGTCCACCTTCATCTTGATGAGGCCATCGGGGTCGAGCGCGGTCCAGAACTGCCGCTCGGTCCGACCACCGACGGTTCGCCAGGCCTCGGTCAGCGCGGCGGTCAGGAAGTCCTCGAAGACCGTCTCCATGTTGACAACGAACGACGCAATCGACAGCTTGTCCTTGCCCACCTCGAAGGACAGCGACCGCAGCACGAGGTCCGCCAGCCGGAAGCTCGAGCCCGTGCGCCGGACGCTGACCAGTTCCGACTCCTGGAGGCGGGCCACCTGGGCGGAGGTCAGCGACACGGTCTTGCCCGTGCTGTCGTTCTCGTCCAGCTCGATCACGGCAGCCGGCGGATCGCGTCGAGGCCGAACGTGTCGTGGACCTCCTGCCGGCCCATGCGGTCGTAGTAGTGCTCTTCGAGCAGCGGCAGGATGGAGTGTTCCCACACGATGTCCAGGCCGTCGTCGGCGTCCGGCTTCATCAGGTACGACGGCCCGATCTTGAACTCGCGGTCGGTCCCGATGACGCGGTTGAGCTTGGCCGGCAACCCGGCCCGACCGTCGTCCTTGCCGTTGGCCGCGGCCCACCGCGTCAACAGGCCCTGCACCGGCGGGTGGTCGGGGTGCAGTTCGACGAAGGCGAACCGGCGGCGCATCGCGGCGTCCACCAGCGCGATCGACCGGTCGGCGGTGTTCATCGTGCCGATCACGAAGATGTTGGCGGGCAGCTTGAACTGGTTGCCGGAGGGGAGTACTGGAGGTCGACCGCCTCGTCCCGGTACTCCAGCAGGAAGTACAGCTCGCCGAACACCTTCGGGAGGTTGGCGCGGTTGATCTCGTCGGTGATCAGCACGTGCGGTTGTTCCGGCTTGTCCAGGGCGTCCTGGGCCAGCCGCAGCAGCGGACCGTCCACCAGGCCGAAGCCGACGGTGTCGCCGCCGGTGACGGGCCGGAACCCCTGGAAGAAGTCCTCGTAGGTGTAAGTAGCCGTTTCCGAGCTAGGGACGTTGAGCGAGTCGGCGGCTGGTGATGCGGATCATGGACCAGCGGACCATGTCCTCGTGGTGGTGGGGTAGGCGTTCGTAGTCGCGGACGCAGCGGCGGTGTCCGGTGATCCACGCCAACGTCCGCTCCACCACCCACCTCCTCGGCAGCACGGTGAAGTACGGCACCTGTGGACGTTGGACGATCTCCACCACCAGCAGGCCGAGAACCTTACGGGCCCAGTCGATCAGCGGACCGGTGTAGCCGCCGTCGGCCCACACCAGCGCAACCCGTCTCCTGTGGGGTGCCAGAACTCTGCACTGAGCTGCTGAGCTGCGGTAATCGTGCACCATGTGCCCAAGCGCCTACGCATACCGCCTGCACCCGGACGTGACACCGACACCTCGTGGCGAGGGTTCCTGCGCGCGCAGGCCCTCGCTCGGCTGATCACCAGCCGGGACCACTGGGCCGACACCGGGGTCGTCCACTCTCCGGACGGGCCGGTCCGGGTGGCTTGGCCACCGGTTCAGCCGCAATCATCGGATCAGTGGTTGCGCCGATGCCGCCTCGTCACGCATTATTCACGCACTTTGCAGCACGCGGGCTCCGACTGGGGTAATTCATCCGACCTATCGCATGGAGGCGATACGAGCGGTTCGGGTCAGAAGGCGCCCGCTGAGTCCACCGCAACGATCCGGACCGGCGGCGCAGCGCAGGACACCACCACTGTCACCACCGCACGAACGGAACACCGTGCAACAGTCCATTCAGGAGACCTACATGTCCTCTGGTCAGCCATCACGACGTAGTTTCCTGGCGTTCACCGGGGCCGCCGCCGTGCTCGCGGCGCTGCCCGCCGGCGCGCGCACGGCATACGCCGACTCCCCCCAGGCGAACCTCGACAAGCTGGTCCAGCTGAGGTTCGGGATGTTCAACCACTTCAGCCTGGGCACCTTCACCAACCAGGAGTGGGCCGCACCCAACCAGAGCCCCACCCTCTTCGCTCCCCCGAGTGTCAACTGCGGGCAGTGGGCCGACGCGGCGGCTGCCGCGAAGATGAGCTACGGCATCCTGACCACCAAGCACCACGACGGCTTCGCCCTGTGGCCGAGCGCCTATGGCACCCAGAACGTCGCGAACAGCTCCTACAAGCACGACGTGGTGCAGGCCTACTGCGACGCCTTCCGGGCGAAGGGGCTGAAGGTCGGGTTCTACTACTCGATCTGGGACCGCACCTTCGGCGTCGAGGCGTGGGAGAGCCGGCACAAGGTCGCCGGGCTGGAGATCACCGATGCCATCCAGCCCGGCGACATGACCTTCATCCTCGGTCAGATCCGCGAGCTGCTGACCAACTACGGCACCATCGACATGTTCATGACCGATGGTTACGCGTGGCAGATGGGGCAGCAGGCCGTCTCCTACCAGAGGATTCGTTCACTGGTGAAGGAGCTCCAGCCGGACTGCGTCATGCTCGACATCGGCGGGCTGACGGAACCCTTCCTCAGCGACGCGATCTTCTTCGAGGAGCCGCTGGGCATCACGGCGCCGGCGGGCAACACCTACGCCGGCATGCAGGGACAGACCATCAGCAACGGCTGGTTCTGGCACCCCTCCACCCCGACCGAGGGCCTCATGAGCAGGGACGCGATCCTCGCGCACCTGGCCGACCTGGAACCGAAGTACACCTCGTTCATCCTCAACTGCCCGCCCAACCGCAACGGCCTGCTGGACACCAACATCGTCAACCGGCTCGCCGAGGTCGGCGCGGTGTGGAGCCCCGACACCTCCCGGCCGCCGCTGCCCACCCAACCACTGCGCGCCGAACACCCCGTCACACCGGTCAACGCGTACGCCACCGCCTTCCGCACCCGCGAGGGCCCGCTCCACGCCATCGACGGACTCAGCGACGCCCGCTACGAAACCTGCTGGTCGACTTGGGGCCTGCCGCTGCCGCAGTCGATCACCATCGACCTGGGCGGGGTGTGGAGCAACGTCTCCACCCTGGAATACCTGCCCAAGCAGTGGAACCGCACCAACTCCACCGACGGCGACATCACCTCATACACCATCCTCACCAGCACCGACGGGATCACCTTCACCCAGGTCGCCACCGGCACCTGGGCCGGCAACGGCAAGTACAAGGTGGTCGAGTGGCCCAACCGGAACGTGGGCTTCGTGCGGATCCAGGTCAACGCGGCCACCGGCGGCTACGCCAACATCGGCGGCCTGAGGATCGGCGGCCGGTCGGTCAAGCCGGCACTGGTGTCCACCACGCTGCCGGGTGACGGCACGGTCTACCGGCTGGTCGCCCGGCACAGCGGCAAGGTCGCCGACGTGCAAAGCTCGGGCACCGCCAACGGCACCAACGTCCTGCAATGGCCGTGGCGCGACCAACCGAACCAGAAGTGGACCTTCACCAACACCGGCGACGGCTACTACAAGATCAAGGGTGTGGGCAGCGGCAAGCTGCTGGAGGTCGCGGGCCTCTCCCGCGCGGACGGCGGCAACGTCGGCATCTGGTCGGACGCCAGTGCCCCCCAACAGCACTGGGCCGTCACACCCACCGGTGACGGGCACTACTTCCTCGTCAACCGCTACAGCGGGCTGTCCCTCGCCGTCGACGAGGCCGGCACCGCCAACGGAGCCAACATCGAGCAGCAGCCGTACGCGTCGCGGACCGAGCAACAGTGGCAGATCATCCCCTCCTGATCCTGACTGGAACCGCCGGATGCGCCCGCGCTGCCCGCTACAGAGATTGAATGGTCAGGATCAGGGTGGCTCTGGGGCGAGGTGAGTCCGGTCTGGGCGAGGAAGCCGGTCGAGAGGTCGGTGGGGTTGAGGTCGGGGCGTAGGCGGGTAACTGGATGACGTGCAGCCAGTCTCGGCCGGTGACCAGTCGCCGGATGGCGGTGCTGATGTGGGTGGTGAAGTCGGTCCAGGGCGCGGTTTCGGCCTTGTCGACCGGTCCGTTTCCCTGGACCGCTTCCCGCACCCGGCGTGCCCGTTTCCGGGCACCGGGCGCTCGGCAAGCCCTGTCCGAAGTCTGCGTCTGGTTCCTCAGTTCGTGATCGGCCACGGTGTCGGGATCACTGCTCCACGGTAGCGGTGTCGCGTGGCGGCTACCTTTGCCGGGTTGAACAGCGGCCTGTCCTCCGGGGCCGGCCACCAACCGGCAATCGCAGTACGGACCACCGGGTCCTCGGGCGATGTGCTCGTCCAGGACCGTCAGGGCTACGTTGCTCAGCAACGGTGAGAGGATCGAACCCTGCGGGGTTCCGGCGCGGTTCTCCCTCAGCAGGCGGTCCTCGCCGAGGATGCCCGCCTTGAGGAATGCCTTCACCAGTACCAGGACGCGCTTGTCTCCGGCTCGCGCCCGCACTCTGTCCACTAAGGACACGTGCGATCTCGTCGAAGCAGGCCGTGATGTCGCCCTCTACGATCCACTCATACGAGCGCGAGGAGAGGTAACGAACCTCGGCCACCGCGTCGTGAGCGCGGCGGTTCTGGCGGAACCCTTAGTGCCCGTTTCCGAGCTTGGCAGGTGAAGGCGCTTTGATGCGCAGACGAGGGAACTCCTGGTAGATCGGACGTTGTCGAAGCGCCGTTCTGCCAGGAGTTCCGTTGTCATCGTGCCCGATGCCCGCGGGCGGACCCACCGCGGGTGCCCTCTGCTGCCGCCTGGCCGCGTCCCACCAGCCCACCGCGCGGACGGCTCGGTATCCGACCGGCGTCACCGACGCCCAGTGGGCCGAGCTCGACCCGCTGCTGCCTGATCCGATGTGCCTGGCCGGTCGGGGCGGGCGGTGGGAGAAGCACTGCCGCCGGGTGATCGTGGACGCGATCCTGTACGTGGTCGACAACGGCATCAAGTGGCGGGCTCTACCCGCGGACTTCCGCGGCGCCGTACCCGGGGACCTGGAGCCGGAGCCGGATCTGCTTGGTGGAGTTGCCGTCCGAGGTCTGGCCGATCCTGCCCTGCGCGCGGCTGAGCTGCCGGCGGAACTGCTCGATGTCGGCCAGGTCCGCCAGTTCGACCCGCTGGTCCAGGATCGTGCGCTGCGACTCGGGCAGGCTCCGGGTCCGGCTGGAGTCGACGACCCCGTTCACCAGCGCGGCACCCAGGTCGCGGAGCCGGCCGAGCAGCAGTTCCAGCGTGCGGTTGTACTGGGGGTTGCGGCCGTTCGGGTAGCCGGTGGACTTGCCGCTCGCGCTCCTCATCACCAGCGAGAGCAGGTCACCTTCCGGTTCGACCTCGAACTCCGCGTCGAGCAGCACACCCGTGTCGTCTGTTGCCTGCACACGCCGATCGTATGCAAGACAAGCCGGGCTGCCGGGCGGAACGGGGTCAGACGGAGATCTCGGTGTCCAGGCGGGTGCGGGAGTCGGCTACCGAGCGGGTCGCGGTTTCGGGTTTGTCGCCGGCGCTGACCATCATGTTGACCAGTTGGGATTCGAAGATGCGGTCGGCGTCGTAGGGCTCGAACAAGTAGTCGCCCAGTTCCAGGGTCACCAGGCCGTGCGTGGTGATCCACATGTGGTGGGCCACCAGTTCCGGGTCGCCTGGTTCGAAGCGGCCCGAGGAGATGCAGCGGCCGGCGCAGCGGGCCACGTTGGCCAGGGTGTAGCGGCCGTGTTGGCGGTCCTCGTCGGACAGCGTGAAGCCGGCCAGGGAGAAGCCGCCGAACATCACCGCGTACAGGTCCGGGTTGGCCAGGGCGTTGCTGCGGTAGGCACGGCCCAGCAGCGCCATGTCGGCCACCGGGTCGTCGGTTTCCGTGACACCGGTCAGGTAGCGCTGCAACCGGGAGAAGCCCTCGTGGACCATCTCGCGCACGAGGCCTTGCATACCACCGAAGTGCGTGTACACCGCCATCGTCGAGGACCCGGCCTCGGCGGCGATCCGTCGGGTCGACAGCGCCTGGGGCCCCTCCTCGCCGAGGAGGCGGGCGGCGATGTCGACGAGCGTGGACCGGGCGTTGGGGTCCGATCGGCGTGGGCTCACCTTGACAGTATTCCATAACGCCGCTATAAATTGTAACCAGAACACTGTTATGGAATGCGGGAGGTGGGGGTCGTGGCCGCGCCGACACGGGAAGCCGAAGTGGGTCTCGACGTGCGGGGCGAGCTCCCCGCCGCACTGGACGGCGCCTACGTCCAGACCGCCGCGCGCGGGGTGTGCGGCATCCGGCTCGGCGGCGGTGGGGCGCGGTGGTTCCGCGGGCCCCGGCCGGTCGGGCTCGTGCCCCCGGACCCGTTGGTCGCGCGTCCGGTGTTCGACGGGAAGCGTTGGCACACCGCGATGTCGCACCCCGGGCTGGGGTACGCGGAGCACGTGGTGCGCGGCACCGGTGGCGAGCTGAAGTCCGCGACACCGTTCCCCGCAGCGGGCGTGCCCGTCCTCGCGGTGGCCGGGAGGTTCGTGGTGGTCGTCGAATCCGGCCCGTACTACAGCCGCGCGGCGGAGCTGGTCGGGGTGCGGGACCCGTACGTGCACCGCGACGACCGTCCCGTGCGCATCGGGCTGATCGACGGCGGCGAGCCGTGCTGGTTCGAGGTCGGCACGGGCGAGGTGTGGCACGCCGTCAACGCCCACACCGAGCTGGGCCGGGTCGTCGTGGACGCCGTGTGGGCGCCCGGTGTCCTCCGTCGCTGCACGCTCGACCTCGCGACCGGCGCCGTGCGCACGACCACGTTGCCGTCACTGGACATCGGCGGCGTGGACCCGCGCGTCGCCAACCGGCGACACCGGTTCGTCTTCGGCTCCGCCGGCAACTCCCTGGTGCGCTACGACGTGGCCCTCGGCCACCGCAGCGTGCGCGAGCTCCCGACCACACCGTCCCAACCGGTGTTCATCCCACGCGGCCAGGACGAGGGCGACGGCTGGCTGATGTCCCTGGTGGGCGACCGCCTGCTGGTGCTCGACGCCGAAGACCTCGCCGCCCGCCCGGTCGCCGAGGTGACGCTGCCCTTCGCCGTGCCCGCCACGCCGCGCGCGCAGTGGGTGACGGCCCTGGAACTCCACACGGCCCCGGAACTCCGCGGGGAGCACCGGGGCCGCTGAAGCAGGCTCAGTCCAGAGTGGACAGTGCGAACTGGCCGGGGCGACGACCCTCCCCGGCCGGGCCGCGGTAGGCCTGGGCGATCTCCAGCCACCTCGTGGCCAAGTCGCCCTCCGCCTTCACGTCCAGGTCGGAGTGGTGCCGCCGACGCGTCACCAGCAGGCAGAAGTCCTCCGCCGACCCGGTCACGCGCTGCGCGGCGTCCTCCGGCCCGTACTCCCACCGCGCGCCCGAGGGCGCGGTGATCTCGAACCGGAACTCCTCCGCCGGCGGCTCCTCGCCGCGCGCCAGGTAGCCGAAGTCCTTGGTGCGCACCGCGAAACCGACCAGGTAGCCCAGCCGGTCGTCCCACTCGCGGTGCACGCCCAGCGCGTCGGCGACGTCCTGACCGTGCCCGAACAGCTCCATCATCCCCGCGCTGGCCAGCACCGACGGCGGCAGCGGGTTCACCAGCCACGGCACCACGGTGTCGGCGGGCACGGCGGCCAGCGCCGCGATCGCGGTGGACTTGGTCTTCTGCCACCGGTCCACCAGCGCGGTGGTGTCCAATGCGAGGTGCGGCGCCATCGCGCCGGTCACGTTCGCGTCGAAGTCGGCGGACAGCCCCGCGATCATCGCGCGGAACCGGTCGCCGTCGGCCGCCGCGAGACCCGCCATCGCGAAGATCGCGGTCAGGTGCGCCACCTGGTGCTTCACCGTCCACCCGGGCGACGGCGTGGGCAGCGACCACGCGGTGTCGTCGAGGTCGGCGATCATCCGGTCGAAGTCGTCGCCCGTGGCCCGGAGCGCCGTGATCACGTCCATGCGCATGTCCTTCGGTCGAGTTCGCTGGGCTCCGACGATGCCTCAGCGCGCGGCCGATGTCTTCTCGCGTCGTGCTCTTAGGGACGTTGTGCTCTAAGGGCTTGGCGGCGACACCAGGTGCGCCACCTCCCGCGCCAAGGTCACGGGATCGTTGAAGTACGCGGTGTGGCCGACCCCCGACCAGGTCAGCAGCTGCGAGCCGGCGATCTGCCGGGCCAGGCCGCGTCCCCACACCATCGGCGTGGCCGGGTCGTGCTCGCCGCTGACGACCAGAACGTTCGCCACGCCACTGACGTGTTCCCGCCGCCACGGGTTCGCCGCCGGGATCGGCCACCCGGCGCACCCGGCCTGGACGTCCCAACCCTCGACGTACCCGCGGGTCACCGGTGCGATGCGCCGGATCTCCCGTTGCCGCACCGCGAGGTCGACGAAACCCCTGACGTCACTGGGGAAGTCGTGGCACGCGATCACCCGGTACGCCGGGTCGGTGGACTGGGCGGCGAAGGGGGCCGCGTCGGTTTCCGCGTCCCGCAACAACTCCGCGAGCCGGGACCAGTTGGCGGGGGAGTACAGCGCCGAGTACGTGCCGTACCCGAGCTGTTCGGCGGGAACGCCGTTCGGGATCCCTTGCGCCGGAAGTGGTGCGCGGTCCAACAGCGACCGGTAGTACGCGGTGACGTCCTTGTCATGCAAGGCGCACTTGACTTCCTCTGCGCACCACTGCGCGAACCGCGCGAACACGTCTTCTGTCACGCGTGCCTCGTCCGAGGCCATGCGCCGCGTGCCGACGGTGTGGTCGACCGCGCCGTCGAACACCGCCGCGCGGACGCGGTCCGGGAACAGGCGGGCGTAGGTGGTACCGAGCAAAGTCCCGTAGGACAGCCCCAGCCAGCTGACTTGCCGTTCTCCCAACGCCTTCCGCACCGCGTCGAAGTCGCGGGCGGCACTGATCGTGTCCACGTGGTCGATCAGCGGACCGGTGGCACGGCGGCAATCCTCGGCGACGCGCCGGTTGTGCGAGACCAGCCGCTGGTACTGCTCGGCGGTGGCCGGGAACTGCGTCACAGCAGGGTCGAACGGCGGCGTCGGGCAGGTGATCGCGGGCCGGCTCTCCCCGACACCGCGCGGGTCCACGCCGACGATGTCGAACCGGTCGCGCAGCTCGGCCGTGAACACGTCCCGCGCGTAGTCCCGCACCATCGGCACGCCGGGACCGCCCGGTCCGCCGGGGTTGATGAACAGCACACCGATCCGCCGCGCGGGATCGGCCTTCACGCGGGACACGGCCAGGGTGATCCGCTCACCCGGGCGGTCCCAGTCCAGCGGCACCCGCACGGAACCGCACTCGGCCCCCTGCTCGCCGCACGCCCGCCACGCGATGCCCGGTTCGGCCCGCGCCACGGCGGGCGCGATCGCGGCGGCCAGTCCCAGTACGACCGCCAGCGCGGTCTTTCCCCTCATGTCGTCCCCTCACTCGTCGTGCCGGACGATCATGTGGCGCTCCTCGCCGCGCGGTCGTCAGCCGGCGGGATGACGGGCGGTCATCCCGTGGTCGGGGTATCAACGTCGGTATGAGAGTCGTGGTCCTGTCCGACACGCACGCGCCCCGCCGGTGGAAGAGCTGTCCGCCGAGGGTCGCGGAGCACCTGCGTGACGCCGACCTGATCCTGCACGCCGGGGACGTGTGCGTGCCGTCCGTGCTGGACGAGCTGGCGGCGTTCGCCCCGGTGGTGGCGGTGTGCGGCAACAACGACGGGCCGGACGTGGTCGCGTGGGGAGCGCCGGAGGCGGTGGAGCTGGACGTGGACGGCCTGCCGGTGGCGATGATCCACGACAGCGGCCAGGCGAAGGGGCGCACGGCCCGGATGCGGCGGCGGTTCCCGAACGCGCGGCTGGTGGTGTTCGGGCACTCCCACATCCCGCTGGACGAGACCGGCGACGGCGTGCGCATCTTCAACCCGGGTTCGCCCACCGACCGCCGTCGTCAGCCGCACGGGACGATCGGCGTGCTGGAGGTGGCGGCGGGCGAGCTGGTGTCGGCGCGGATCGTGCCCGTCACCGATTAGCCCCTTGTACGCAGTGTCATGGTGTGGTGACTATGGGTTTCCTACCGTCGATAGTCTGGAGACCTGATGGCGTTCACCCTCGACCCCACCGGCCGCGACATCCACGGCGAGGCGGAGGTGTTGCGCGCACGGGGCCGGCTGACCCGGGTCGAGCTGCCCGGCGGGATCACCGCGTGGTCGGTCGGGGGCCTGGCGGACCTCAAACGGCTGCTCGGCGACGAACGGCTGTCCAAGGACCCGCGCCGGCACTGGCGGGCGTGGCAGGACGGCGAGGTCCCGGACGACTGGCCGCTGCACCTGTGGGTGTCGGTGCGCAACATGTTCACCGCCTACGGCGACGAACACCGCAGGCTGCGGGCGTTGGTGTCCAAGGCCTTCACCCCGCGGCGGGTCGAGGACCTGCGTCCGGGGGTCGAGCAGATCACCGCCGACCTCCTGGACGCACTGGCCGCCGGACCGGACGTGACCGACCTGCGCGAGGGTTTCGCCTACCCGCTGCCGATCGAGGTGATCTGCCGGCTGTTCGGCGTGCCCGAGGACCTGCGACCGGGGCTGCGGAGGGCGGTGGACGTCATCTTCGACACGACCGCCTCGCCGGAGGTAGCCGTCGCCAACCAGCAGGACCTGTACGCCTTGCTGCACGGGCTGATCGAGGCCAAGCGGAGCAACCCCGGCGACGACCTGGCCGACGGCCTGATCGCGGCGCGCGACGAGGACGGGACGCGGCTGACCGAGCAGGAGCTGGTGGACACGCTGATCCTGGTGCTGGCCGCCGGCCACGAGACCACGGTGAACCTGCTGGACCACGCCATCACGGCTTTGTTGACGCACCCGTCGTGGCTGGGGCGGGTTGTGGCGGGCGAGGTGTCGTGGGCGGATGTGGTCGAGGAGACCTTGCGGTGGCAGGCGCCTGTGGCGCACTTGCCGTTGCGGTATGCGGTGGAGGATGTCGAGGTTGACGGGGTGGTGATCGCGCGGGGGGAGGCTGTGCTGGCCGGGTATGCGGCGGCCGGGCGGGATCCTGAGCAGCACGGTCCGACGGCGGCGGAGTTCGATCCGGGGCGGGCGGACAAGACGCACTTGTCGTTCGGGTTCGGCGCGCACTACTGCTTGGGTGCGCCGCTGGCGCGGATGGAGGCGGAGATCGCGCTGCCGGCGTTGTTCGGGCGGTTCCCGGGGTTGGGGCTCGCGGTGCCGGCGGAGGAGTTGCACCCTTTGCCGTCGTTCATCTCCAACGGCCACGCCTCACTCCCGGTCCGACTGCGCTAGCCGGCGTCTGCGTGCTGACCGGCGGCCTCCGGCCCCCGTCTCCATTGTCCCACGGGGGACCGACAATTCCGGCCGGTGTCGCGTGCGCTGGGCTGCGGTGCTGTGGGCGGCGGCAGGCTCGTGCGGTGGGCGACGGGGGAGGGGACCGAGGGGCGCGGGCGCGGCGAGCGCGGGTGAGTGGGCGCAAGTACACGGGTTGATGCGCGGCGGCAGAGGGCGTGGCGGCAGAGGGCGTGGTGGAAGGGGGCGTGGTGGAAGGGGGCGTGGTGGAAGGGGGCGCGCGGAGAGGAGCGCGTGGGAGTGGGCGCTGCGGAGGGGCGCTGCGGAGGGGCGCTGCGGGAGGCGGGAGGGGTGCGGCAGGACGGGCGCAGGAGAAAGCGCGGCAGGGAAGCGGCCCGGGGAGGCGCGGGTGCCGCGTGGGCAGATGACGCGGCGGGGGAGTTAGTGGCGCGGGTGCTGCGTGGGCCGGGTGCGACGGCGGCGAAGGGCCGGGGTCCGAGCGCGGCTGGCGTGGGAGTGCGGCTGGCGTGGGAGTGCGGGCGGGGTGGCAGCGTAGGTGTTTGCGTGGGGTTGGCGTGGCCTCCGGCCCCCGTCTCCATTGTCCCACGGGGGACCGACAAATCTAGGCGGGCGAAGGTGGGCCGGGATGCCCAAGGGGAGGAGGGCATCCCGGCCCGGTTCACTCAGGAAGCGGTGCAGGTCGGGTTGGGGGTGCCGATGGTGCCGGTGCCCTGGAAGCCGAATTCCGTGTACTGGCCGGCTGCCACGCTGCCGTTGTAGGCGACGTTGGACCACTGGTCGCCGCTGCGCTGGACGTTCCACGAGTTGGTCACCGTCGAACCGGACGGCAGGCCCAGCGTGACGGTCCAGCCCCGGATCGCCGTCGCGCCGGCCGTGACCCTGACCGTCACCACGTAGCCGCCGTTCCACGCGTTCACCGACGTGGTCGCGGTGCAGCCGCTGGGGATCGGGTCACCGGAAGTCGTAGTGGTCGTGGTCGGGCCGACGCTGTTCAGGGCGTTCAGGACGGAGGTGTACGCGGGCTTCTTGTTGCCCGAGCCGTCGAACAGCAGCGGGGTGCCGGACGAGCGCCACGAGTCGGTGTCGCGGATGCCCCACACCGTGATGCCGGTGCACCGGGTGACGGCCAGGCAGGCCTTGGTCACGCGCTCGTAGTTGGCCGCCTGCGTGGAACCGGAGCCTTCGATGTCGAGTTCGGTGATCTGGACGTCGACGCCGAGGTTGGCGAAGTTCTGGAGGGTGGTCTGGTAGTTGGAGGGCACCGGGCTCTGCGGGTTGAAGTGGGACTGGAGGCCGACGCAGTCGATGGGGACGCCGCGGGACTTGAAGTCCTGGACCATGCGGTAGACGGCCTGGGTCTTGGCGTGGGTCCAGTCGTCGGTGTTGTAGTCGTTGTAGCAGAGCTTCGCGGCCGGGTCGGCTGCTCGCGCCGCGCGGAAGGCGGCTTCGATCCAGTCGTTGCCGGTGCGCTGGAGGTTGGAGTTGCGGCGGGCGCCGGAGGAGCCGTCCTCGAAGGCCTCGTTCACCACGTCCCAGGCGTAGATCTTGCCCTTGTAGTAGTCCGCGACCCGGGTGACGTGGTTGAGCAGCGCCGACCGCAGCGCGGAACCCTCCAGGCGCGTCATCCACGCCGGCTGCTGGGAGTGCCACGCCAGCGTGTGGCCGCGCACCCGCATGCCCTGCGCCAGCGCGTGGTTGACGATCCGGTCGGCGCTGCCGAAGGTGAACTGGTTCTGGCTCGGCTCGGTCGCGTCGATCTTCATCTCGTTCTCGGCCGTGACCATGTTGAACTCGCGGTTCAGGATGCCCACGTACGTCGAGTCGCTCAGCTTGAACCCGGCCACGGCCGTGCCGAAGTAGCGACCCGACTGGGCCGCGGACGCGCCGAGCGTGGTCGCGGCGTTCGCGGAGGTCGCCACGAGCGCGGCGGCGCTGAGCGCGACGGTGGTGAGCACCGTCGACACCAACGCGGCGCGCGACACTGACCTCGATGTCAGCTTCATGTTTTGGCACCTTCTGGGGAGCACTGGGGACAGTCGTCTCGTTCCAGGCCTGAAACTTTTAGCAGTATTGACCGAAACAGATAGCGCCGGCAAGCGCCTAATGAGACACACTTCCGGCCCTGACCAGGCGAACAAGCAGGTCGGGCCAATCGAAATGTTTCGAAAGCTATTCGACGAATTCCCCGTGTTTGCGCCGGAACGGCCAATCGTCGATACGCCGACAGGCTTTACGCCGCGAGGCGTTCGGTGGCGTGCGACGCGGTCGCCACCGCGTCCCGGACGCCCCGGGACCATCCACAGAGGACAGACGAGCGCATGCCGGCCAGGGCCGGATCCCGGCCCCGCGACCCCTCAGGAGAAGATCTCCCACGCGGGGACCGGCGCGCGCCCGGATGGCGTAGGAACCCGAGGGGGCGTCGGGGGATCTCAGTAGGGTGGACCGATCGCGAGATGGGGGAGTGGCGGTGACCGACGAGGCCGACTTCGGGCCGTACCGGATCCTGGGCATGCTCGGCCAAGGCGGCATGGGTGTGGTGTACCGGGCGCACGACACGGTGAACGACCGGGTCGTGGCGCTCAAGAAGCTGCCCGCCTCGGTGGCCGACCCCGAGTTCCGCGCCCGGTTCCAGCGCGAGGCGCGGCTGGCGGCGTCGCTGAGCCACCCGAACATCGTCCCCGTGCACGACTTCGGGGAGATCGACGGCCAGCTCTACCTGGACATGCTGCTAGTCGACGGCACCGACCTGCGGCGCATGATGGGCCAGGGCCAGGTGGACCCCGACCGCGCGCTGGCGGTGCTGCGCCAGGTCGCCCGCGCCCTGGACGCCGCCCACGAGGCCGGGCTGGTGCACCGGGACGTCAAGCCCTCCAACATCCTCGTCGACGGCTCCGGCCGCGCCTACCTCGCCGACTTCGGCATCGCCCGCGAGACCTCGGCGGACGCGACCGTGCTGACCCAGTCCGGCGACCTGATCGGCTCGTGGGACTACATGGCCCCCGAACGGCTGTCCCGCAGCGACGTCGACGGCCGCTCCGACCAGTACTCCCTGGCCTGCGTGCTGTTCGAGTGCCTGACCGGCCGCCTGCCCTACCCGGCGGTGGACATGGCGGCCAAGGTCGCGGGCCACCTGCTCCAGCCGCCGCCCGCGCCCTCGGTGTTCCTGCCGACCATCACCCCCGCGCTGGACCAGGTGGTGCTGCGCGGCCTGGCCAAGGACCCCGCCCGCCGCTTCCCGTCGGCCACGGCCCTGATCACCGCCGCCGAGGCCGCCTCCTACTCCGGCGGCACGGTCCGCTCCGCGAACCCGACCCTGCCCGGCCCGTCCAAGGAACGCGACCAGGGCCGCCTGGTGCGGGCGATCATGCGGGCCCAGGAGCGCAAGCCCGGCACCCGCCGGATGCCCTACAGCAGCAAGCCCGTCTGCCCCTACCCCGGCCTGTCCGGGTTCGACCGCGCCGACGCCGCCCTGTTCCACGGCCGCGACCACGTGGTCACCGACCTGCTGGTGCGGCTGGCCGAGCAGCTCGACGGCGGCGAGCCGGTGGTGGTGGTCGGCGCGTCCGGCTCGGGCAAGTCCTCGGTGCTGCGCGCCGGCCTGCTGACCGCGCTGGCCGGCGGCGACGGCCCCGACCTCGCCGACTGGCCCCAGATCGTGCTCACCCCCGGCCCGGACCCGATCCGCGGCCTGGCCACGGCGATGGCCGCGCACTCCGCGCTGGACGCCGAGGAGTGGGTGCGGGTGATCCGCCAGACGCCCGCCAAGTTCGGCGAGACGTGCGCGCGCTCGGTCGGCGAGACCGCGACCCGGCCGGTGATCCTGGTCGACCAGTTCGAGGAGCTGTTCACCTACGGCGCGCCCGAGGCCGACCGGATCGCCTACGCCACCGCCCTGACCTCCGCGAGCCCGGCCATCGTCGTGCTCGCCGTCCGCGCCGACCTGGTCGACCGCTGCATCGAGCTGGCGCCCCTGCGCCCAGCCCTGCAAGCGCCGATCGTGCTCGGCCCGATGGACGCCACCGAGCTGCGCCAGGCCATCGTCGTGCCGGCCCGGGACGCGGGCCTGGAGGTCGAGGCCGGCTTACCGGAACGGCTCATCGCCGACCTGGGCGTGCGCGGCGAGATCGGCTACGACCCCGGCGCCCTGCCCCGGCTCGCGCACGCCCTGCGCGAGACGTGGAACCACCGCGAGGGCAACATGCTCACCCTCGCCGCCTACCGCCGGGCGGGCGGCATCGACGGCGCGGTCGCGCGCACCGCCGACGAGATCCACGACCGCCTCGACCCGCTGGGCCGGACCCTGCTGCGCACCACCTTGCTGCGCATGGTCACGGTGTTCGACGACGGCACCGCCGTGCGCCGCCGCGTGGACCCGCGCGAACTGCCCGCCCCGGTCATCCTCGACCAGCTGATCAGCGCCCGCCTGGTCACCGTGGACGGCACCGGCGCCCGCCTGAGCCACGAGGCGCTGCTGTCCGCGTGGCCCCGGCTGCGCGGCTGGATCGACGAGGACCGCGCCGGCCTGATCCAGCACCGCCGGTTCACCGACGCGGTGCGGGTGTGGCTGGAGTCCGGGCAGCACGCCGACGACTTGTACCGGGGCGTGCGGCTGGCCTCGCTGACCGCGTGGCTGGACTCCGCGCGCGACCGCGTCCGGCTGCAACCGGCCGAGCAGGAGTTCCTGGCCCGCTCCACCGCCGCCGAGCAGGCCGGTCAGCTCGCCGCCCGCAGGCGGACCCGGCGGCTGCGCACCCTGGTCGCCGCGCTGAGCGTGCTGCTGCTGGTCGCGGCGGGCGCGATCGTCGTGGCCACCAACCTCGGGCAGGACGCCCGCGCCCAGCGCGACCGGGCGGAGGAGTCCGGGCAGCTCAACCTGTCCCGCCAACTGGCCGCCGAAGCCGCCCTGGCCCGCGGCGTGGACCCCCGGCGCAGCGCGCTGTCCGCGCTGGGCTCCTGGCAGGCGGGCGAGACCGTGGAGAGCCGCAGCGCCCTGCTCAGCGTCGCCGTGGACGGCTACCGGGGCCGGATGACCGGCCACAAGGGCGTGATCTCCGCCGTGTCGGTGTCCGGTGACGGCAAGGTCCTGGCCAGCGGCGACAACGAGGGTTCGCTGCGCCTGTGGGACGTGGAGAAGCGCGAGCAGATCGCCGAGCTGGACGGCGGTGGCGGCTGGTTCCGCACGGTGTCCATGAGCGCGGACGGCAAGCTGCTGGCCACCGCCAACACGGAGAAGAAGACCGTCTCGCTGTGGGACGTGGAGAAGCGGGAGAAGGTCCGCGACGTCCCCGGTGAGGGCATCGACACCGTGCTGTCCCGCGACGGCACCCAGGTCGTCACGTTCAACGACCGCGGCCTGGTCGTCTACGACACCCGGAACTTCGCCGAACGCGCCGTGGTGCCGATCACCTCCCCCTCGATCTTCATGGCGATGAGCCCGGACAAGAGCCTCCTGGCGTTGACCGACCGCCACAACGTGCAGATCCGCCGCATCGCGGACGGGGCGACCGTCGCGACGCTGACCGGCCACACCGACAACGTCCAGGCGATGGCGTTCGACCCGGCCGGTCCCACCCTGGCCAGCGCCTCGACCGACGGCACGGTCCGCCTGTGGGACACGAACACCTGGACCGCGCGCGACACCCTCTCCTCACCCGAGGGCGGCCTGACCTCGGTCGGCTTCAGCGCCAACGGCAACGCGATCGTCGCCAGCGGCAACGGCACCAGCGTCTACTCGTGGGACCCGAGCAGCCTCGTCCTGGTGGCCCGGCTCGCGACCCGGTCGGTGACCACGTTCGGCATCACCGTCTCCGCCGACGGCCACACCATGATCGGCGGCGACTCCTCGGGCGAGATCACCGTGTGGCAGCTCGGGCAGACCGTGATGGGCGACCGGCACGGCTCGGCGATCGGCGTCGCCATCCACCCCGACGACAAGCTCATGGCCACCACCGACGGCGCCGGGTTCCTGGAGCTGTGGGACACCACCACCGGCGACCTGGTCAAGCGGGTCAAGGCGCACGAGGGCGCGGCCTACGACGTCGACTTCACCCCGGACGGCAAGGAACTCGCCACCTCCGGCGAGGACGGCGCGGTCGTCGTGTGGCGGGTCTCCGACGTGGTCGAGCAGCGGCGGTTCAGCAGGCCCGGCACGGTCATGGCCAGCATGCGCTACAGCCCGGACGGCAAGCAGATCGCCGTCGCCGGCCGCTCGCCCGCGACCTCCACCGAGGACCGCGACGAGATCCTGCTGCTGCGCGCCGCGGACCTGTCGCTGTCGCCGCAACGCCGCTCGACCCGCGGCGAACCGCGCAACGACGAGGGCAGGGTGCTGTTCAACAACCACCCCACCGGCATCGCGTTCAGCCCGGACGGCAAGACCCTGGCCGTGCCGCTGTCGGCGGGCAAGGTGGGCCTGTGGAACCTGGTCGACCCGGGCGCGGAGCTCACGATCCTGCCCGGCCACGACGGCATCGCCATCGACTCCGACTTCAGCCCGGACGGCGCCCTGCTGGCCACCGGCGGCTCCGACCGGGTCGTGAAGCTGTGGCGGGTGCGCGACGGTCAGCTCGTCGGTGAGCTGACCGGCAGCGACTCGACCATCCGGCGGGTGGCGTTCAGCCCGGACGGCAAGTCGCTGGCCACCGCCAGCCAGGACACCGTGGTGCGCCTGTGGAACGTCGAGGACCGGCGGTTCCTGGCCCGCCTGGACCGGCACGAGGACCAGTTGAACGACCTGGAGTTCGACAGCGGGGGGAAGCGGTTGGCCAGCGTCGGCGCGGACGGCGTCGCCCGGGTGTTCCACCTCGACCCGGCGCACGGCACCGAGGTGCTGTGCGGGTTGCTGGACCGCGAGACGCTGGCCGACGAGTGGAACGCGCTGGGCCCGGACCGGGGGAAGGCGCCGACGTGCCCGGAGTGAACGGCGTGCCCGAAGGGGTCGAAGGCGTCACCATGCCCACGGTCGTCGTGCGGGCGGCCGGTGTCGGCGCGGTCGTGCTGCGGCCCGGCGAGTCGCTGGTGTTCGGCCGGGCGCCCGTCGTGGGCCGACCCGCGCCCGGCCGGGTGTCGCTGACCCTGCCCGACTGCGCGCCGCACGTGTCGCGGCTGGTCGGGGAACTGGTCGTGGGCACCGACACCGTGGCGCTGCACTGGCTGGGCGCGGGCGAGGCCCAGCTGTCCAGCCTGTTCGACGCGCCCGGCGGCGCAAGGCGGGTCATCCTGGCCCGGTCGATGTCCGCGCTGCTGGACCGGGGCGAAAACCAGTTGGTGCTCCTGCTGGGCCGCCAGGGACCGCTCGGCTTCACCGACCTCGTGCTCAACATCGACGTCTCGGCGTCGGAGACCACCTCCGAGCTCGACGCGCCGGAGGGCGAGGTCACCGGCAAGGGGCCGAGCCTGCAACGCGGCAGCCGCGACTGGTACGTGGCGCTGGCGCTGTGCGAGCCGTGGCTGGCGGGCAAGGACGACTACCCGCGCCCGCCGTCGAACAAGGAGATCTACGAACGCGTCCTGCACTGGCACGGCTACGCCTGGAACCTGCACCGGCCGCAGCGCGTGGACGACGCCATCCGGGCCATCTCGGCGGTCGCGTTCGGGGTCGCCGACGACCCCTACCTCGCCCCGCACGAGGGCCGGTTGCAGAACGTCCGGTTCGCCGTGGCGCGGCGGGCGGCGGAGACCCGCCTGGTCACCGCGGCGGACCTGCACGAGGTCGAACGGGCCGCCCGGAACCGGAAACTTCCACCCCCGGCACCCGGAACGCACGGCACGTAGTCCTGCTCAGACGTGGTGGGCCGTTGTGGTCCACCACTGTCGAGAAAGGACTGTCATGTCGCAACCGGTGGAGCGGGCGAGGAAGAGCGGCGCGACCATCGCGCTGCTCGTGCTGTTGACGCTGGCGAACGTGTTCGTGCTCATGGCCGGCCTCGTCGGGTGGGTCGACGAGGCCGAGCACGGCGGTGACTGGGACGACGGCGCGCTACCGGCCTTCGCGTTCGCCACCCTCATGAGCCTGGTCGCCCTCGTGGGGCTGGTCGGCGCCTGGATGACCCGCAGGTGGGGTCCCCGGCTGTACCTGGTCGCGGCCGGCATCGGCCTGGTCGTCGGGCTGGTCCTGGCCGGTGGGGACGTGTCGCCGTTCAGTTTCCTCGGCATCGGCCTGGCCGTGGTGCTGTGGTTGACCGCCGAGACCAACTGGTAGGACGTCGTGCCTGGTCACCTTGTCGGTGGTGGCTTCGGAGGCGGGGACGCCCGGCGCGAACCCGCCTCCTGGCGTCGCCGGCTGCGGCGACTGCTGCGGCGGGGACAGCCCGGGTCCCGAGGCGAACCCACCGGCCGGCGTCGCCGGGGCGAACCCGCCGCCGGGCGTGCCCTGGCCGGGCGTTGCCGGGTTGGGCGTTGCCGGGTTGGGCGCGCCGAACCCGCCGCCGGGTGTCACCGGGAACCCTTGGGGCGCCACCGGAATCCCGCCGCTGGGCGTTCCGCCGCTCGGGGTCGGCGTGAAGGCGGGAGCCGGTGCAGCCGCCGCCAGGCGCTTGCGGCGGGTCAGCAGGACGGCGGTGCCCGCGGTGGCCGTCGCGACGGCGATCCCCGCGCACAGGAAGGCGAACACGATCAGCAGCGTGGGCGCGCTGCCGGGCTTGCCGCCCTTGTCCGCCGCCAGCTTCCGGTACTCGGAGGCCTGCTGGTGGCCCGGCGACCCGGCGAGCACGGCGTCGAAGTACTCGACCGCCGCGTCGTAGTCGCCCTCGAAGTACTTGTCCAGCCCGGTGCGGTAGTCCTGGTCGTGGTCGCCGAGGGCGGCGGTGATCTCCTTGCCCTTCAACACGTCCGCGAGGGTCTGGGCGGAGGCGGCGAGGTTGAACGACTGCGTCTCGCCCGGCGAGCCCTGGCTGACCAGGCCGACGATCCCGCCGTCCATGTCCACCACCGGCCCGCCGCTCATGCCGTGCGTGGCGGCGGCGCTGAACTCGTAGAACGGCCGCCCCTGCTGGGTGCGCCGCGCGGAGATCTGGCCGTTCTTGCTGCTGGGCTCCAGGCTCGGGTCCACCGCGTCGCTGGTCGAACCGGGGTAGCCGATGGCCAGGATCGGCGTGCCGACCGGCGTCTGGTCGTCGCGGATCGGCACGGCGGGCAGGTGCTCGCGGGGCACCTTCAGCACGGCGATGTCGCCGTCCTCGGGCGCGACCAGGTCCACGACGGTGGCCGGCGCGATGTCGCGCACCTGCTCGGACCCCTTGACCTCCGCGCGTTCCACCTGGATCGCCCGCTCGACCGGGCTGTCCGGCGACGCGCCCTCGGCCTGGCCGTGCTCGGCGAGGTCCCGCTCCGCCTTGGCCTGGTCCTTGACCCGGCCGACCTTGGTCAGGTCCGCGACCGCCGCCGCGATCAGCGCGCCGCCGCCGCCCAGCGGTCCGGTGTGGACGCAGTGGCTGGCGGTCGCGATGTGCCCGTCGGACGTGACGATCGCGCCGGTGCACGCGGTCTTGACCTCGTAGCCCGCCGAGCCGCCGAACACCTCGCCGGTGCGCTTGTCCCGCACCCAGCCGTGCCAGGTGACGGAGATGTAGACGATCCCGGGCCGCGCCAACGCCGCCGCCCGCTCCTCGGGGCTCGACGGGGCCGCCGCCGCTGCGAGGTTCGGCGCCAGGGCGAGGAAGGCCGCGCCCAGCAGGACCACCGCGCGGCGCGTGGTCCGGCCACCCCCGCCGAGCGGGGTCGTCGCGCGGTGCGTGGTCCGAGCACTCCCGCCGAGCGGGGTCGTCGCGCGGCGCATCACCCGTACACCCCCGCCCCGTCGATGCGGACCCACACCGAGCGGTAGCCGTTGGCGGCGTTCTGCTCGGTGAACTGGTTGCCCTGGCAGGTGTAGTCGTCGACCTCGTTGACGTCCGCCTTGACCTCCTGCGGCGTGGTGCCGATGAGGCCGCGCTGGTCGTAGGAGTCGTACTTCACCGTGGTCTTGGTGCGGGCGAGGTAGGTGACCTGCTTGTCGTTGGCGGTCCAGGTGAACTCGGTGGCGCCGTTGCCCACCAGCCGCAGCTCGTTGCCCTGGTAGTTGCCGACCAGCGTCCAGTTCTCCTGGTACTCCGTCGCGGTGCCGTCCGGCCGGAACTCGTACCGGCGGCCCCCTCCGCTGAACGGGATGCGGTCGGCGTCGGTGTAGAACTTCAGCATCAGGCTGTCCTCGACCGTGCGCCACGTGCCGACGATGCACATCGGCAGGCCGGGCGCGCGGGTCGACGACGTGCGCGGGGTGGGGGAGGGGCGTTCGCCCACCGCGACCGGGTCACCCCCGGCGGGTCCGCCGTCGGCGAGGGCCACGGCCGTCAACGCGGACGCGCCGAGCAGCGCGCAGGCGGCGACGGAGAACAGGACGACGACGGCGGGTCTTCCTGGCGGCCGGGGGGAGTCGCTCACGCGCTCATCGTATTGATCTCACCGGCCCGAAGGATGCGGAACGTACCGGAAGTTTCCGCCCGCCGCGCGCCGATGGCCCGTACGGCGCAACGGATTCTGGGCTGCGCTGCTCAAGTCAGGTGCTGGAAGCGTTCCGACGCGACGGTCAGCGCGTCCACGCACGCCCGGATCGCGCCGCGCTGGTCGTCCTCGGACCGGGTGACCGCGTAGATCGTCCGGTTGAGCGCCGGCCGGGTGGCGACGACCCGCACCCCGTCGGGCACCGAGTCCCGGCCCAGCCTCGGCACGACCGCCGCGCCCACGTTGCCGGCGACCAGTGCCAGCTGGGTCGGGTAGTTGCCGATGGTGCAGCTGATCCGGGCGTTCACGCCGTGCCGCCGCAGGACGTGGGTGAGCCAGTCCAGGCAGCCCGACCCGGCGCTCCAGCCGATCCACGGCACGTCGTCCACCTCGGCCAGGTCAACGGTCTTGCGGTGCGCCAGCCGGTGGGACGCGGGCAGCACCAGGTCCGCCACGTCGTGCAGCAGGGTCGTGCGGGACGTCGTGGCGGGCACCGCGACCGGCCGGTGCTCCCAGCTCTCCAGCACGGCCACGTCCAACGCGCCCTCGACCACCCGCGGCAGCGTCTCCTCGGCCTCGCCCTCCTCCAGCGTGACCTCCAGCCCGGGGTGCCGGTCGCGCAGCAGCGCCAGCGCGGGTGGCAGCAGGGCGTGCACGGTGGTGGGGATAGCGCCGACCCGGACCGTGCCGGTGACGTCGTCGCGCAGCAGCTCCAGGTCCGTGCGCGCCTGCTCGACCTGGGCGAGGATGCGCTCGGCGTGCCGGGCCAGGACGTGCCCGGCGGTGGTCAGCCGGACGCTGCGGCCGTGCGGCTCCAGCAGCCGCTGCCCGGCCTCCCGTTCCAGCTTCGCCAGCTGCTGCGACACCCCCGAGGGCGTCACGTGCAACGCGACCGCCGCCGCCGCGACCGTGCCGTGCGTGGCCACCGCGTGCAGCGCCCGCATCCGCTCCAACCCGAACACGAAAGCGATGCTACCGATTTCCGCTCACGAACCTTCGCTTGTCCTTGACAGTCGCGCGGGCGAGGCTGGGCACCGTGACCACGACCGAAGCCCGCCCCGCCGAGGCGCGCCTTGCGCCGACGCGAGTCCACCCGGCCCTGCTGGCCGCCGCGGGCAGCTTCTGCATCGCCCTGTCGTCGGTGTTCATCAAGGTGTCCGGCACCACCGGGAGCACCAGCGCGTTCTGGCGGTGCCTGATCTCGCTGCCCGTCCTGCTGGTGCTGGTGTGGTTCGAACGCCGGCGTGGCACGGCCCGTCGCCGGATCGCGCTGCCGTTGCTGGCGGGTGTCGGGCTGGGCGTGGACTTCGTGCTGTGGGGCGACGCGATCGCGCTGGTCGGCGCGGGCGTGGCGACGGTGATCCTGTCCATCCAGGTGGTGATCGTGCCCGTGGTGGCGTTTCTCGTTTTCGGGGAGCGTCCGTCGGGCCGGTTCGTCGTGGCGGTCCCGGTGCTGCTGGCCGGCATCGTGCTGGCGGGTGGCCTGGCCGGCACGCCCGCGTTCGGCCCGGACCCGGTGTTGGGCGCGGTCCTCGCCCTGGGCGCGGGCGTCGGCTACGCCGCGTACCTCCTGCTGATCCGCCACAGCGCCGGCCCTGGCGCCCGCGAGCACACGTTGATGCTCGCCACGGTGTCGGCGGGTGCCGTGGCGGCGGCCCTGGGCGTGCCCACCGACCGCTTGGACCTCACCCCCGGTTGGCCCGCGCTGGGTTGGCTGGCGGCGCTGGCGCTGGTCGGCCAGGTCGTCGGGTGGATGCTCATCTCGACCGCCCTGCCGAGGATGTCGAGCTCGACCGGGGCGACCCTGATGCTCCTCCAGCCGGTGGCGGCGATCCTGCTGGGCATCGCGCTGCTGTCGGAGCGTCCCAGCGTGCTGCAACTGGCGGGCTGTGCGATCGTCCTGACCTCGGTGGCGTTCGTCGGCAAGGCACGCCGATGATCATGTGGCAGCCGTCACAGTGCAAGCTGTCGATCCAGACGGTGCTCGTTCGACGCACCAGACGAGAGCACCCGAGATCGACCTGAAGGAGCACCCGATGCGCACCCTGATCACCACCGCTTTCGTCTCCCTCGACGGCGTCGTCGAGGCCCCCGGTGGCGAGCCGGGCTACCGCAACTCCGGCTGGACCTTCCAGGACATCGACTTCGACCCGGCCGCATACGAGCTCAAGAGCCGCGAACAGGACGAAGCCGCCGCCATGATGATGGGCCGCGTGAGCTACGAGGCGTTCTCACCGGTGTGGCCGACCATGACCGAGGAGTTCCCGCGCTACAACGCCATGCCCAAGTACGTCGTCTCCACCACGCTCACCGAGGGTGACCTGGTCTCCAACTGGGGCGAAACGACGATCCTGCGCTCCCTGGACGAGGTCGCCGCACTGAAGGAGGGTGAAGGTGGCCCGATCATCGTCCACGGCAGCGCCACCCTCAACCGAGCCCTGTCCGACGCGGGCTTGATCGACCGGTACAACCTGCTGGTGTTCCCGGTGCTGCTGGGGGCGGGGAAGCGGCTGTTCAGCGGGGCGGACAAGGACAAGCAAAGCCTGAAGGTGATCGAGTCGGAGACGTACGGCAACGGCATCCAGAAGTTGGTCTACGACGTCGTGCGGTGATGCCGTTCAGTCGACAGGCACCCTGACGACGTCACCGGAGTGGATAGCGTCCGGCCGCCGGCCGCCAGCCGCCGGCCGTCAGGTGCTACGCGCCGAAGGCGCGAGCCGAAGCGGCTAGCGCCCACGGGAAGGGCCTCGGTTTCTTTCCCCGTCCGGCCTG
>NZ_JBBEGC010000049.1:0-54727 GCF_037401995.1 Saccharothrix sp. CCNWYY140 | reverse complement strand
CTACGGCACCCCGCTGCTGTTCGACGGCAACGGCAACAAGAAGCCCGCCTACACCGCCGTCCTCAACGCGCTCAACGGGGGCTCGACGCCGCCCACCGGTATCGACCCGACCGCGTGGTACGTGGTGGTGAACCGCAACAGCGTCAAGGCGCTGGACGTGTACGGCAAGGCCACCACCGACGGCGGACGCATCACCCAGTGGACCCGCAACGACGGCGCCAACCAGCAGTGGCAGTTCGTCGACTCCGGTGACGGCTACTACCGCGTCAAGTCCCGCCACTCCGGCAAGGTCCTCGACGTGCCCAACTCGTCGACCGCCGACGGCGCCGCGATCCAGCAGTGGGCCGACCACGGCGGCACGAACCAGCAGTTCCGCGCGGTGGAGTCGGGCGGCTACTACAAGCTGATCAACCGCAACAGCAACAAGGCCGTCGAAATCCAGGGCTCTTCGACAGCAGACGGCGCCAACGTCGTCCAGTACAGCGACACGGGCGGCGCCAACCAACAGTGGCAGCTCGTCCGAGTCGGCTGATCCAGCACCGCCTTCGGCAAAGGCGGGGGACCTCCAGGTCCCCCGCCTTTCGCTTTCACCGAGAAGGGTGCGGAGCGCGAGCCTGGCCGGTGTCGCCGCCGCGGTCGTCACGGCGCTGCTTGAGGGCTGGGATCGACCGCCGTTCAGACGTCGATGCGGGCCAGGCTGTGCCCCGCTGCGGGCAGGAGGCCGAGACACTCGCCATCCCACACTGGGCCGTCCGTCGAGACGGCCAGTGACGTCGGATCAGCTGTGCTTGGTAGTCCGCGGACCCGCGACGACGAGGTTGGTCGGGAAGCCGCAGCGACACCCTCCGCCCGCTCGGCGACACCGGGGCACGCTGCCGGGCTTGGTCGGGGTGTTCAGAGTCCCGAGGGGTGGGTGGAGAGCCAGTCCGTGTGTCGGAGTTCGAGGGCGTCGCGTTCGGTGGTGGTGGGGAGGAGGATGTCGGCGCCGCCGTCGTAGGGGTGGTGGACGCGGTCGAACGTCAGGCTGGTGATCATCACGCCCGAGGCGTTGTCCTGGGCCACGGCGCGGAGCAGGTCGTCCAGGAGGCCGGATCGCCAGGACACGCGAGAGGCGTGCAGGTGGGTGTAGGTGATGAAGTCCGGGTCGGTCTCGTCCGGGTCGGTGGGCACGGATGTCCAGTGACGGGCACCGGGGTTCCAGAGCGCGTGCTGCGCGGACTGCTCCACGGGTCCGGGTGCGTCCGACCAATCGGTGGTCACGACTCGGACTTCCTGTCCGCGGAAGAGTTCGTCCAGGACTGTGTTGTAGCGGCGGAGCACGATGTCGTACTCGGCGGGGGTGTCGGGATAGCGCTTGGATCCGGGCAGGCTGTGGAAACGCGCCCATCGGTCGTGGTAGGCGTGTTTCAGGTCGTGGGCCAACGGAAGGCACTCGGGCCACTGCCGCCGCCACAGTTCCGACAGGTCCTCGTCCAACACACGATCACCATTCTCCGACTGACAGCCGACCGGGTCTCCGTCTCCCGCCGGGTCGACCGAGTCCGCTGAACCTACGCGCGGATCCACCCGCACGCAGCCCGTTATCCGCCCATCGGCATGAGAGCGTGTTGGTTGCGGTGCGGGAGCGGTGGCCTGAGCGGGTCTTGGGCTGTTGTCGGTGGTGGTGGCGCAGGCGGGCCGTCATGGCTGCGAGGGGGTGGCTGGTGGTGGGGGCCATTTCCAGGCGGTTCGGGTGATGATGGTGAGGAGGGCTACTTCGATGAGGCTGCCGACCAGGTAGTAGATCCACGTCTCGCCGATGCACGACGCGATGATGGTGATCATGTAGAGCGCGCTGACCGCGATGTTGACGGTTCGGTTGGCCCGTGGTGTGAGGACGAGGGTCAGGATCACCATCAGGATTGATGGCAGGATGTAGATCAAGGTTGAGGTCAGGAACGTCTGGTTGATCGTGAAAGGTGTGTTCGCCACCTTGCCGTCCAGTGCGGCGGTGAGGACGTCGGCGCGGTAGAGGCCGAAGATGTCTACGTAGGCGAAGACGAAGAGCATTGTGACCCATAGGGCGCAGAGCACCAGCTTCACGTCTATCGGGGTGTTTTGGTACTGCCTTCGCGTCATCGCCGGGCTCCTCCTGGTTGGGAGATCCCAGTGTCATCACGTCGGGTGTGTGGCGCCCCGGGGTCTTGGGTGGAGTTGGCCTGGCCGATCGGCCGGCGGCGGGGCTGGCTTCTTGGTCGATCCGGCGTCTCCTGCCAAGCCCTACTCTGTGGCCGGTGAGGAGAGTGCCCGGGTGGTTGCGGATTGAGCCTGGTGGGGGGAGTCCGCCGGGTCGTGTGTGGCGGGACTGGGTGCTTGCCGTGGGGGTCTTGGGGGCGGCGGTGGGGGAGGTCGTCGTTCGTGATGGCTGGGTGTGGCGGCTCCTTGGGCTTGTGGCTGGTGCGGTGTTGGCGTTCACGATGTTGTGGCGGCGGGTGCGTCCGCTTGCTGCGGTGGGGGTGGGGTTTGGCGGGTTGATGCTGGTTGACCTGGCGGCGATCCTTAGCGGCGGTGAGGCTTTTTCGCTGAACGCGGGCATGTTCGTCGTGGTGCTTGTGTACTCGCTGTTTCGGTGGGGGACCGGGCGGCAGGCGGCGATCGGGTTGGCGATCGTGTTGCTGGAGTGGCTTGTTGTCGTGACGACCGACTTTCCCGGTGTCACCTACGCCGCCGGCGGGCTGGTCGTGTTGTTGTTCCCCGCTGCGCTGGGCGTCCTGGTCCGCTATCGGCGGATCGTTCGCACGCAACGGGTCGAGCGGGTTCGGTTCGAGGAGCGGGAGATGCTGGCTCGGGAGTTGCACGACACCGTTGCCCATCACGTCTCCGCTATCGCCATCCAGGCGCAGGCGGGGCGGTTCCTGGCCGGTTCCCGGGACCTGGACGGAGCTGCCAAGGCTCTCGAAGTCATCGAGGGGGAAGCGTCGCGCACGCTGGCCGAGATGCGCTCGATGGTCGGGTCCCTGCGCCGGGGCACACCTGAGGTGTTCGCCCAGCGTGGTGTGGCCGATATCGAGGGGTTGGCGGCGGCAGGAGACGAGGGGTTGCGGATCGAGGTCGAGAGGTGCGGTGATCTTGACGGGCTGCGGCCCTCGGTTGAGGCGGCGTTGTACCGGGTTGCGCAGGAGTCGATCACCAATGCGAAGCGTCACGCACGGCACGCGACCCGAGTTCACGTCCTCGTGGAAGGCGGCGCCGACACGGTGCGGTTGAGTGTCACAGACGACGGTGAGCGCGGACTGTCCAACTCCCGCGTGCCGGGCTACGGGCTTGTGGGCATGGCCGAGCGCGTCACACTGCTCGGGGGAACCCTGGAAGCCGGGCCAGGCCCCGACCACGGCTGGACGGTCCACGCGGTGATCCCGAGGCGAGAGGCCCACACATGACCCTGCGCGTCCTCATCGCCGACGACCAGGACATCATCCGAGCGGGCCTGACCACGATCCTCAACGGCCAACCCGACATCGACGTGATCGGCCAAGCCGCCAACGGCAACGAGGCCGTCACGCTCGCCCGCCGGCTGCGCCCCGATGTGTGCCTGTTCGACATCCGGATGCCGCACCTCGACGGCGTCGAGGCGACCCGCCTGCTCGCGGGACCCGACGTCGCGGACCCGATGGCCGTGGTCGTCATCACCACCTTCGACACCGACGAACACGTCAGCGGCGCGTTGAAAGCGGGCGCCAGGGGCTTCCTGCTCAAGGACGCCGGACCCGACCTGCTGGTCCAAGCCATCCACGCCGCCGCCGAGGGCGACGCCCTCATCGCCCCCAGCGTCACCGCCCGTCTGCTCGCAACGTTCGCCGACTCGGCGTCCCCCTCGAAGCGCCCCCAACCCCTCACACCCCTGACCGACCGGGAGGAAGAGGTCGCCCTGACCGTCGCCCGGGGCCTGACCAACGCCGAGATCGCCGACGAACTCCACGTCAGCCTCAGCACCGTCAAGTTCCACCTCGCGAGCCTCATGAACAAGATCAGCGCCCGCAACCGCGTCCAGATCGCCATCTGGGCCTACGAAACCAAGCGAGTGCGACCCTGACCGGAATCAATCCCACCACGTGCCGACCTTGGTCAACGCCGACGCGAACGCCCGCAACGCCACCCGCCCGGACGCGCCGGAGGGCGATCCCATAGCGGCGAGCGCGGCCACTTCGTGCACCTGCACGGGTCGGGGGTGTGCGGAGACGGTTCGCAATGCAGCCGTCCACGTGGGGTGGATGGTGTCGGGGTCGACGGCTTCGGGGGATGCCGCGACCCTGCCCGCCAGGATGGTGAGCGCGGAGCGGCGCAGCGGGGTGGACCACATGCCGACGACGGCCCTGAGGATCTCGGGGAGGAGGTCGGGCACCGGGTCGGTTGACCGCCGAGGCGGGCGTGTTGTTGTCGCGCGCCGGCGCGGAGGCGACGTTCGAGGTGTCCGTGACCTTCCAGCGCCGCGAGGGCTGACCCGGTTAACCGACCGGAGTCGTCACCACGGGCGGCCCGGTGCCTGCTGGGGGACGTGGCCGGGTGGTGGGGGTGGGGGTCCCATCGGGGTGGGCTTGGGGGCGGTCGGGGTGCGGGGGCGGTCGAATTGGCCGATGGCCACTGCTGCGCCGATCAGGGCTACGCCGCCGATGGTCAGGCTGAGGAAGCTCAGGGTGTCGACCAAGCCGCCCGGTCCCGCGTAGGTCGCCGACTCGGTTTTGCAGTTCATGCGGGCGGCGGTGCCGGTGCCTTCGGACTTGCAGCTCCACGATGCCGCGATGGGGCCACCCGACATCCGGGCGTCGACGGTGATCAAGATGATCCCCAAGGCCGCTGTGCCGATGCCCAGAACGATGAGGATGACCCGGACAACCCGAAGAAAGATCACGTGGGCACGTTAACGCTCACACTTCTCGGGTGTCCTCGCTTTGCGCATCTTTAAGTGCCCGCCGAAGAGTCACCCGCAGACTGCGCCTCCGCTGGCCGAACCCACCAGGCGCGAGTACTTCGCCAGGACACCGCGCGTGTACCGGGCCGGGAGCGGCTCCCAGCCCTCGCGGCGGGCGGCCAGTTCGGTGGCGTCCACGTCGACGTCCAAGGTGCCGGTGGCGACGTTGAGGGTGATCTTGTCGCCGTCGCGGAGGAAGGCGATGGGGCCGCCGTCCGCAGCCTCCGGGGCCACGTGCCCGACGCACAGGCCGGTGGTGCCGCCGGAGAAGCGGCCGTCGGTGATCAGCAGGACGTTCTTGCCCAGGCCGGCGCCCTTGATCGCGGCGGTGATGGCGAGCATCTCGCGCATCCCCGGCCCGCCCTTGGGGCCCTCGTACCTGATCACCACGGCGTCGCCGGCCTTGATGGTGCCGTTCTCCAGGGCGTCCATCGCGGCGCGCTCCCGGTCGAACACCCGGGCGGTGCCGGTGATGATGTCGGTGTCGAAGCCCGCGGACTTCACCACCGCGCCCTCCGGGGCCAGGGAGCCGCGCAGGATCGTGATGCCGCCGGTGCGGTGGATCGGGGAGGACAGGGCGCGCAGCACGCGGCCGTCCGGGTCGGGGGGCGCGATGTCGGCCAGGTTCTCGGCCACCGTCCGGCCGGTCACGGTCAGGCAGTCGCCGTGCAGGAGGTCCGCGTCCAGCAGTGCCTTCATCACCACGGGCACGCCGCCGATGCGGTCCACGTCGGTCATCACGTGCCGACCGAACGGCTTCACGTCCGCCAGGTGCGGCACCCGCGCGCCGATGCGGGAGAAGTCGTCCAGCGACAGCTCCACCTCGGCCTCGTGCGCGATGGCGAGCAGGTGCAGCACGGCGTTGGTCGACCCGCCGAAGGCCATCACCACCGCGATCGCGTTCTCGAACGCCTCGCGGGTCATGATCTGCCGGGCGGTGATGCCCGACCGGAGCATCTCCACCACGGCCTGGCCCGAGCGGCGGGCGAACGTGTCGCGGCGGCGGTCCGTGGCGGGCGGGGCGGCGCTGCCGGGCAGGGACATGCCCAGCGCCTCGGCCGCGCTGGCCATCGTGTTCGCCGTGTACATGCCGCCGCACGCGCCCTCGCCGGGGCAGATGGCGCGTTCGATCAGGTCGACGTCCGCCTGGCTCATCAGGCCCCGCGCGCACGCCCCGACCGCCTCGAACGCGTCGATGATGGTCACCTCGCGCTCGGTGCCGTCCGACAGCGTGACCCGGCCGGGCAGGATCGAGCCCGCGTAGAGGAACACGCTGGCCAGGTCGAGCCGGGCCGCCGCCATGAGCATCCCGGGCAGGGACTTGTCGCAGCCGGCCAGCAGCACCGAGCCGTCCAGCCGCTCGGCCTGCATCACGGTCTCCACGCTGTCCGCGATGACCTCCCGCGACACCAGCGAGAAGTGCATGCCCTCGTGGCCCATCGAGATGCCGTCGGACACGGAGATGGTGCCGAACTCCAGCGGGTACCCGCCGGCCGCGTGCACGCCGTCCTTGCCGGCCTTGGCCAGCCGGTCCAGCGACAGGTTGCACGGCGTGATCTCGTTCCAGGACGACGCGACGCCGATCTGCGGTTTCGCCCAGTCGTCGTCCCCCATGCCGACGGCCCGCAGCATCCCGCGCGCGGCCGTGCGTTCCAGACCGTCGGTGACGTCGCGGCTGCGGGGCTTGATGTCCGGGGAGTCGGTCATGAACGCCAAGCTAGCGCCCGCGGGCGGCCGGCGCACCGGGACCCCCGGCGTGCCGGTGATCCCGAAGCTTTCTGCCGGTCGGCGATGTCGCCGCGGGCGGTCCCGCTGCCATCCTGACCGGAAAGGGGCGGACGGCCCCCGAGCAAGGAGGTCCACGGTGATCCGTCGTCTGGTGGTCGCGGTCGCCGCGGCACTCGGGGTCGTCGCTCTGGTGCCGGCCACCGCCCAGGCCATCCCGGTGTGCAAGAGCGGCTACGCGTGCCTCTACCAGTGGTACGCCGACCCCGAGCACACCGAGTTCAACGGCTTCCTGTCCATCGACTGCGACGGCAGGTCGGAGAGCTCCGGCGTGCAGCGCGGTTACCTGGTGTTCGGCCAGGCGCGCTGCAACTAGCGCGCCCGGAGCAGGAAGCCGTGCTCCACCAGGCTGGTCAGGCCGAACTTCTCGACCATCCGGTGGTTCGGCCGGGGTTCGGCGGCCACGTGCTCGACCTCGAACGCGTGCCCGAAGCGCTCGACGACCTCGTCCGGCCCGACGGTGAACGGTGGCGTCGGCAGGCTCGGGTGGTACTCCAGGGTGTTGATGAAGTACCGGGTGCCGGGCCGCACCAGCCGGGTGATCGCCTCGGCGTAGCGCTGCCGCATGTCGTCGGGGAACGCGATCAGCGCGGCCCGGTCGTAGACCAGGTCCACCGGGCCGAGCACCTCGGGCGTCAGCTTGAAGACGTCCTGGCGGCGGATGACGAGGTTGCCGCAGCGGAAGACGTCGGGTTCCTCCTCCACCGGGTCCAGGTCGTTCTCGGCGAAGAACTCGGCGACGGCCCGCGGCACCAGCTCGACCCCGATGACCTCCGCCGCCGACTCCGCGAAGAACCGCAGGTCGGCGGTCTTGCCGCAGAGGGGGACCAGGACGCGGGCGCCGGCCACCAGGCCGAGGCGGTCCAGCAGGCGGGCGTGCTCGTGCACGTTCGGCAGGTGGAAGCTGGTCTTCGTGCCGCCCACGGCCCAGGAGTCGTACCAGAACTCGGATTCCATGCTGTACCAGAGGTGCGCGGAGCGTGCTGGAGACGGGTCCGAACGGGTGATGTCACCCGGGCGTTCGACCACGGGAGGGTGAAGTGCGCGCGATCCGCTTGCTCGTGGTAGTCGGCTTGCTGGCCTCGCTGCCGGTCTCCGGCCCCACCGCGTCGGCCGCCCCAGGCGGCACGATCGCGCCCGTGGCAGAGTGCGCGGACCTGGTCCACGACTTCGCGGTGCCGGGCACCCGCGTGCACGTGACGAGCGCGCAGCCGGTGGACGCAGAGGCCGCGCACTGCGAGGTGCTCGGGTACGTCGAGCCGCGGGTGCGGTTTCACCTCAAGCTGCCCGCCACCACCTACACCGGCCGCTACCTCCAGTACGGGTGCGGCGGGTTCTGCGGCGCGCTCGCCGCGCCGGCCTTCCCGGACTGCGGAACGGACATCGGCGGCCTCGCCGTCGCCGCCACCGACGACGGGCACGTGAGCAACGCCCCGGTGCCCTCCGTGGACGGCTCCTGGGCCGCCGCCGACCAGGCCGCCCGCGACGACCTCGCCTTCCGCGCGCCGCACGTGGTCTCGATGGCCGCCAAGCGGATCATCCGGGAGTTCTACGGCCGGCCGCCGTCGTTCTCGTACTTCGGCGGCTGCTCCAACGGCGGACGCGAAGGCCTGCTGCTGGCCCAGCGCTACCCGCACGACTTCGACGGGATCATCGCCGGCGCACCCGTCCACGCCATGTCCCCGCTGCTGCTGCACCAGGCGTGGCTGGCCCGCGCCAACACCGGCGCGGACGGCCGCCCGGTGCTCACCGCCGACCGGCTGCCCGCCCTGCACGCCGCGGTGCTCGCCCACTGCGACCACCTCGACGGCCTGGTGGACGGCCAACTCGACGATCCGCGCCGGTGCGACCACGACCCGGCCGCCCTGCTGTGCCCGCCCGGCGCGAACGGTCCGACGTGCCTCACCCCGGCCCAAGTGCGGGCGGTCCGCCTGCTCTACGCCGGACCCACCGACCCGCACGGCCGGAAGCTCTACCCGGCCGGCCAGGAACGGGGCTCGGAACTGGGCTGGGCCGGCTGGATCGTCCCCGTCCCCGAGTTCGGCGGGTCCTCGGTGGCCGCGCTGCTGGCGGACGGCTACCTCAAGCACATGGGCTACCCGATGGGCACGCCGCACTCGTCGTTGGCCGACGTCGAGTTCACCACCCGCGAGGTGGCTCGGCTGGGCGTGGAGGGCGCGCGCGGCAACGCGATGAGCCTCGACCTGGGGGAGTTCCGCCGCGCCGGCGGCCGGTTGATCCTCTGGCACGGCTGGAGCGACCCGGGCATCCCGCCGCGCGGCCTGCTCGACTACTACGCCCGGCTGGCGCGGCACGACGACGGGGACGTCCGGCGCTGGGCGCGGGTGTTCATGGTGCCCGGCCTCCACCACTGCGCCGGCGGCACGGGATTGACCGAGTTCGACCCGCTGCGCGCGCTGCTGGCGTGGGTCGAGCAGGGGACCGCCCCCGACCGGGTCGTCGCGGTCGGCCGGGACGCCGACGGCCGGGTGGTGCGCACCCGACCGGTCTTCCCGTACCCCCTGACCGCCCGCTACGACGGCACCGGCAGCATCGACGACGCGGCGAACTTCCGCCCCGCCCCACCGTCCCGCCCGACCCGGGACATCGTCGACTGGGTCGGCGCCCACCTGCACCACAGGCCCGGCCCGGTCGCCCCCTGACCCGGGCGGGTGCCGTCCGGGGGAGGATCGGGTGGTGCACGGGGACGAGACACGCTTGCGGGTGAGGTTGTTCGGCTCCCTGGAGGTGTCTCGCGGTGGTGCCGCGCTGACCGTCCCGGGCGTCCGGCTGCGCGGCTTGGTCGCGCGGCTGGCTCTGGCGGGCGGGCGGCTGGTCGAGGCGGACGTCCTGGTCCACGCGCTGTGGCCCGAGGAACTCCCGGCCGACCCGGTGAACGCCCTGCACTCGCTGGTCTCACGGCTGCGCCGGGTGCTCGGCGGCTCCGACACGGTCACCCGGTCCGAAGGCGGCTACCGCCTCGGGGTCGGGGAGGACGACGTCGACGTGCTGCGGTTCGAGCGGCTGGCCGCGCGCGGCCGGGAACGGCTGCGGGCGGGCGATCCCGGGACCGCGGCCGAGCTGCTGGCCGAGGCGGTGGCGCTGTGCGGCGAACCGGTGGCAGTCGCCCCGGCGGTCGCGACGAGGCTGGCGGCCACCGCCGTCGAGGCGGCAGCGGACCTGGCGGAGGCGGAGCTGGCGCTGGGCCGTGCCGACGACGCCGCCGCCCGGCTGAGCGTCCTGCTCGGCGAGCACCCGGTGGACGAGCGGGTGGCCGCGTTGCGGATGGACGCGCTGGCCGCCCAGGGCCGCCAGGCCGACGCCCTGGACCTGTACGAGCGGGTGCGCGAGACCCTCGCCGACCGGCTCGGCGCCGACCCCGGCGCAGCCCTGCGTGAACGCCACCTGAGCCTGCTGCGGTCACCCGAGGCGCGTGACGAGGTGCCCACGAGCACCCTGCCCGCCGCCCTGACCAGCTTCGTCGGCCGGGACGACGACCTGGCCCGGATCGACGCGCTGCTGACGCGCGGGCGCCTGGTCACCGTGGTAGGGCCGGGCGGGGTCGGCAAGACCCGGCTCGCCGTCGAGGCGGGCCGCCGCCACGAGCACCGCGACGGCACCTGGCTGGTGGACCTGGCCGCGGTCACCGAGCCGGCCAAGGTCGGCGCGGCGGTGCTGGCCGCGATCGGGCCGCGCGGCGCCGCGCTCTTCGAGGCCTCCGGTCGGCGGCCGGCCGGGGGCGGTGAGCTGGACGTGCTGGTCGACCGGCTCGGCGGTCGGCAGTCCCTGCTCGTGGTGGACAACTGCGAGCACGTGGTCGACGCCGTCGCGCGGCTGCTGGCGGCGTTGCTGCCGCGCTGCCCGGGGTTGCGGGTGCTGGCGACCAGCCGCGAGCCGCTCGCGATCGACGGTGAGGCGCTGGTCCCGCTCGGCCCGCTGGCGCTGCCGGGTTCCGGCGAGGGCCTTGAGGACGTCCGTCGCAGCGCGGCGGTGCGCCTGTTCACCGAACGCGCGGCGGCGGTGCGCCCCGGGTTCGACGTCGACGAGCGGACGAGCGTGGACGTGGTCCGGCTGGTGCGCGGCCTGGACGGCTTGCCGCTGGCGCTGGAGTTGGCGGCGGCCCGGCTGCGGACCCTCTCGCTGACCGATCTCGCTGCCGGCCTGTCCGACCGGTTCCGGCTGCTCGCGACGGGCCGCCGGGCCGCGTCGCCGCGGCACCGCACGTTGCGCGCGGTCATCGCCTGGAGCTGGGACCTGCTCGACGAGGACGAGCGCACGGTGGCCGAGCGGGTCGCGGTCCTGCCGGGTGGGGTGACGGCGGAGTCCGCCGCCGCGCTCTGCGCCGGGACCGCGGTGCGTCCCGACGAGCTGCTCTCCGCCCTGACCGACAAGTCGGTGCTGCACATGACGGACGACGCGGGGCGCTACCGGATGCTGGAAACCCTGCGCGAGTACGGGATCGAGCGGCTCGCAGCGAGGGGCGAGCTCGACAACGTCCGGGACCTCGCCGCCCGCCACCTGGCCGACCTGGTCGCCCGGCAGGACCCCGAGCTGCGCGGACACGGTCAGCTCGCCGCCGTGCGCGTGCTACGCGCCGAGCACGACAACGCCCTCGCCGCCCTGCGCCACCTGTGCGACACCGGCGACGCCACCGCGGCGGTCACGCTTGCCAGGGACCTCTCCTGGTACTGGCAGATGCTCGGTCGGCATGCCGACGCGGCGTACTGGCAGGGCGAGGCGCTGGCGCTACCGGCGGCGGAACGCACGCTGGACCGCGACTCCGTCGAGGTGATGTTGCTGCTCAACCGCATCAACGCACGCTCGGCGTTGAGCACCGAGGGCCTGCACGAGCACGAATCCGCGCTGCGGGCCGTGGCCGACCGGCTACTCGCCCACCCGTCGCTGCCCGGGGTCACCAGTGTCCTGGCCGCGATAGCGCTGCACTTCCTCCGCGAGCACGAAGCCTCCATCGCCCTGGTCGACCGCCTCGTCGACGGCCCCGACGTCTGGCTGTCCGGGCTGGCCCACCTGTTCCGGGCCTCGTTCGCCGAGAACGAAGGCGACCTGGACCAGGTCCGCGTCGACGTGGCCGCCGCGCTCGACGCCTTCGACCGGACCGGCGACCGCTGGGGTCTGGCCTCGGCGCTGCCGGTGCGCGCGATGCTGCGCCAGTACGACGGGGACCTCGACGGGGCGTTGACCGACCTGCGGCAGGCCAGGGCGCACGCGCGGGAGTTCGGGTCGCTGGACCCGGCCGACGAGATCTTCCTCGACGTGCGCTGGGCCGAACTCCACGTGCGCCGGGACGAAGCCGACGCGGCGCGGGCGGTGCTCGACGCGGTCCACGAGCGGGTGCGGCGGTCGGCGTCGCCGGAGCTGGTCGTCATCGTCACCGCGCTGGAGGCGGGCACGTGGCTGCGGCTCGGCGACCTGGACCGCGCGCAGGCCCGCATCGAGGTGGCGGAGAAGGGGGTGGTGGACGGCGACCACGCCCGGGCGATCGTCGGTTCGGTGCGGGCGTCGCTGTGCGTGCGGCGGGGTGACGTCGAGGGCGCTGAGGCGGCGCTGGCCCGTGCCCACGAGGCCGCTGCGCGCAGCCGTGACCTGCCGGTCGTGGCGGTGGTCGCGGTGAGCGGGGCCGAACTGGCCGGGCTGCGCGGGCGACACCGGGACGTGGCCTCGACGCTCGGCGCGGCGGCCCGGCTGCGCGGCGCCCACGACCTCAGCGACCCGCGGATCCAGGAGCTGACCGCCCGCGGACGGGCGGCCCTGGGCGAGGACGTCTTCGCCGCCGCGTACCAGGCCGGCTGGCGACTGGACGGGAGGACGGCCTGCCTCAGGGTCGATCCGACGCGCCCGTCTTGGACGAGTAATGCGTAAGCCGGGACGGCAGAGGCGCAGGGCACGCTTTTCACCCCACACCGCCCGCACACACCTTCGCTCCCGCATGGCGCACTGTCCTCCAAGCTCGCGCAGCAGACCTCCCAACTTGGGCTTCTTCCGTCCATCCTTGGCAGCCTGCCCGCTGGCGAGGCGCTTAAACAGGAGCTTCGCTTCTCAAGCCCACACGCTTCGCGGATCCAAACAGGACGCGCTCCGCGCTCGCAAGCTCGAACGCGCTCCGCGCTCCCAAGATGAAAAGCGGCGCTCGCCGCGCGGGAGGCCCCTGGGGAAAGAAACCGAGGCCCTTCCCGTGGTCGCTGCCGCTTGACAGCGCCTTCGGCGCGGCCGGTGGGGTTGCGCATTGCTCGTCTAGTCCCGGAACAGTTCCAGGTCGAACGCTTCGGCCATCACCTGCTGGCCCGCGTCGTTCGGGTGTACACCGTCGTGTGACACCAGGTCGGCGCGCATCGCGGCGGTGCCGGGGTCACGGGTGGCTGCTTCCAGGTCGACCACCGCGTCGAACCGGCCGCTGCCGCGGATCCAGCGGTTCACCTCCTGCCGCATCCGTTCGATCTCAGCGGTGAAGAGAGGCGTGCCGCCGATGGGCAGCAGGGTGCAGCCGATGACCCGCAGGCCGTGCGCGTGCGCGCGGGCGATCAGCGTCCGGTAGCCGACGATGATGTCCTCCGCCGTCGCCCGTTCGCTCTCCGGCATGCCCGGCAGGGAGCCGAAGAACAGGTCGTTGAGCCCCGCGGACACCACCAGCCACCGCACTCCGGGCCGGGCCAGGACATCCCGGTCGAAGCGCGCCAGCGCGCCGGCGCCCATGCCGTCGCTCTCGCGCAGGATGCGGTTGCCCGCGATCCCCATGTTGATCACCGCACGCGGTGGCAGGTCGTCCCGCACGGCCAGCCTGCGTGCCAGCACCGACGGCCACGGCGCGTCCGCGTCGGGCGTGGTTTCCATGCCGTCGACGATGGAGTCGCCGAGGGCCACGATTGTGGCCGCCGTGGGGTGTGCCAGCACGTCGATGCCGGTGAGCCACAGGTACGACCGGAACGCGGTGGCGTCGCGCAGGTCCCGTGCGGCGGTCTGGTCGCCGGGGGCGAGCCACGCCGTGCGCAATCCGACCTCGTGGGTCGTCGGGATCACGTCCTCGTCGGGGATGTGCAGCGAGACGACGAGATCGGTCTGCGCGGGCACGTCGTAGTCGAGGGGATCGCTGTAGATGTACGCGCCCGTCGGCAACTCCACCGTGGTGCGCCCGCCGAAGGTCAGTTCGCGTGTGCCGCCCGGATGGGTCGCCGCGCCGCTGTCGTGCCGCGCGATGTGTACGGCATCGATGCGCACTGGTGCGTGACCGAAGGAGTTTGAGAGCGCCACGCGCATGGCCGTGCCGCCTGCGGTCGTACGCGCCACCATGCGCACGGTCTGTGCGCCCACCTTCGTCGGCGCACCGAACGGTTCAGTGGGCGCGTCGTCCGGCATGTCCGGCCCGCCATCGGGCTCGGCAACTCGTGCCAGTTGTTGCGCCGTGCCCCAGGTGGCGATCCAGGTCCTCGTGCTGTCGTTCATGGCTCCCGCCCTTTCGAGTGTGGTGATCAGAACCAGCGCGAGAGCGCCGCGTGGAGCGACCCGGAGGACGCTTCCGTCCACGCGATGCAGCCGTCAGGACGGACGAGCATCGACGGGCCTTCCTTGGTGTGCACGTGGTGCACGTTGTGGGGGAGCGCGCGTGGTGAAGGCGAGATGAACAGGCCGCCGCCGTCAGTGGCCAGCGCGTAGAGGTGCTCTTGCGTGCCATCGGCGAGCGTGAGGAGCTGGTCGTTCACGAGCGTCCCGACGAGCGGGTCGTCATCCCCGAGGTCGTAGCGGGTGTCGATACCCGAGAGCATCTCGCCGATGTGGCGATTGCCCTCCGGCAGCGTGATCAGCTCGCTGACGATGGTGCGCAGCGCACTCGTGAGCGGGTCGGGACGCATCAACGCGACTTGTGCGCGGGTGTTCTCCAGAACGCGCGCGCCCACGGGGTGGCGCTCGGCGGTGTAGGAGTCGAGGAGGTGATCGCGGCCCCGCACCGCCGCGGCGAGCTTCCACCCGAGGTTCGCGGCGTCGACGAGGCCGAGGTTCAAGCCCTGGCCGCCGAACGGCGAGTGCACGTGTGCGGCGTCGCCGGCGAGCAGGACGCGGCCCTTGCGGTAGGTCGTGGCCTGGCGCGCGTTGTCGGACCAGCGCGTCGCCTTCGACATCGACACGACCTCCACGTCGGTGCCGCTCACGCGCTGGATCGCCGCTTCGACCTCGGCCCGCGTGACCGGCACGTCCCGAGGCGGCGGCGGGCCGTCGAACTCCGCGGTGAAGACACGCCCCGGGATCGCCGTGACGAGCCCGCGCGGCGTTCGCTGCCACCCCTTGGTGAGCTTGTCCGGCGCGTCGAACTCGACAAGGGCCTGGTAGCCGGTGATGGTGGGGTCCGTGCCGGGGAACTCGAAGCCGGCGACCTTGCGGACCCGACTGCGGCCACCGTCGCAGCCGACCAGGTACTTCGCGCGCAGCGGCCCCGCGCTCGTCCGCACGGTCACGCCGTCGTCGTCCTGCTCGAAGTCCTCCACCGCGACGCCACGACGGATCTCGACGCCGAGTTCGCCGGCCCGCGCGGCCAGGATCCTCTCCAGCGCCTCCTGGGGCACCATGCGGTTGTGGCGCTCCGGGTCGCGCTGGAGGTCTTGGTCGATCACGAACAACGCCGAGAAGTGGCCTCCCGGCTTCCGCACCGGCCCGGTCCCGACACGTGCCGCCTTCGCCACCGGCATCGTGACCTGCTCGTCGTCGAGCGCCCGCGCGAACCCCCGTCGCGCCAGCGCCTCGGCCCCGACCGCACCGATCGCGGCGGCCTTGATCCCGCGATCGGGCTCGACGAGCCGCTCCAGCACGAGCGGCCGTACCCCGGCGGTCTTCAGCTCGACCGCGAGGAAGAGCCCGACCGGCCCGGCGCCGACGATGACGACGTCGTGCACCACGAGATCACGCATGGCTGTCCTTCCGTCCCGGACCGGGGCCGTGCTCGGCTCCGGTCTCGCCACGCAGCCTGCCCACCTCCTCTGGCACCGCCCGCACACGCCGCCGGCACGCCCCTGGCACCGGTCAATGAGGTTTTCCGCAGGAAAGGGACGGTCTTCCGCAGTCGATCACGTGGACGACCTCATGGTTGGCCGCGCCGCCCGTGCCTAGCGTCGTGACCATGCTCCTGAACACGATCTTGTCCGCCGCACTGGCGCTCGGCTCCGTCACACCGTCCACTTCGGACATCCCTGCGGACCGGTTGCGCGACCAGCTGAACGGCCTGGTGCGCGACCGCCACATCACGGCCGGGCTGGTCCACGTCCAGGACGGCGCGGACCGGTGGTCGGACGCGGTGGGTGTGGAGGACCTGGCGTCGGGGGAACCGGCTGTGGCGGACGGGCACTTCCGGATCGGCAGCGTCACCAAGACCTTCGTGGCCACAGTGTTGTTGCAACTGGTCGACGAAGGACGGTTGGCGCTGGACGACCCGATCGAACGTCACCTGCCGGGGTTGGTGCCCGATGGCGAGCACATCACCGTCCGGCAGGTCCTGCACCACACCAGCGGCCTGCACGACTACATGAGCGAGCCGGGCTACTCCACCAACCGGTGGCGGGGCGACGCCCGGTTCGACGACTACACACCCGAGCAGCTGCTCGACGTCGCCTTCGCCGCGGACCAGGACGACGACCGGACCTGGCACTACTCGAACACCAACTACATCGTCGCGGGCCTGCTGGTCGAGCACCTGACCGGCCGCCCGTACGGCGAGGAGGTGCGCCGACGCATCCTGCACCCGCTCGGCCTCAGGCACACCAGCGTGCCCGGCCACCGCGCGTCCCTGCCCGTCCCGCACGCGCACGGGTACGAACTCCTGCGCACGGATCCGCCGACGATCGTGGACGCCACGAAGATGGACCCGTCGCTGGACTGGGCGGCCGGCGAGATGGTCTCCACCACACAGGACCTGGCGACCTTCGTCACCGCCCTGCTGGAAGGGCGGCTGACCAGCCCGGAAGGCCTGGCCGAGATGCGCCGGACGGCGTCGGCCGACCCGCTGTTCCGCTACGGCCTGGGGTTGCAGGAGTTCACCCTGCCCTGCCCTGACGGCCCTCGGGCGGTGTGGGGGCACACCGGCCAGTTGATCGGGTACCTGACGATCGCCCTGACCGACGGCGAGGGCCGGTCACTAGTCCTGTCCCTGAACCCATACGAGCAGGACCCGCCCACGACGGCGGTCGTCCCTCTGGGAGTCGCGGTGTTCTGCCGATAGCGGTCAGTCGGCCATCCGCTCCTGGAACCGGGTCAGGAATGCCGAGATCAGGCCCGGCGACAGCTGGTCGGGGGAGAGCAGGCGCCCGAAGCGCTCGTTGGCTTCGGGCACGCCGTCGATGTCCAACCAGCACTCGGCCAGGTCCAGCAACGCACGGGCAGCGCGGTCGTCGGACTTCAGCTCCACCAGTGCCAGGACCACCGACTCGCCTGCGTTGGATCTCGGCGGCTCTGGTGAACCTGTTGTCCAGCAGGGCTTCCCGCAGCTCGTCCTCCAGCTCCTCGGTCGACCACGTGTCGTCGGCGGGCGGGTCGAGGTCCGGGCCGACCTCGCGGGCCAGGGCGGCGGCCTCGGTCGGGGGCAGTTCCAGCTCCCGCACTGCCTTGCGCAGCACCGCCCGGCACCGGGCGAGGAGATCTTCGTCGTCGGGGGCATGCCGGACCGCGTCGGCCGGCGCCGAGCGGACCTCGTCCGGCCAGTGGAACTCGGACTCGTCGATCGGCAGCGGCCGGTCGTCGTCCACCAGTTCCGACACCAGGTCGGCCACGATGTCCGCGAACTCGTGTGCGGCGACCCGGTGCGGCTTGCCGTCGGCGTCCTCGAACACCAGTCCGCAGTGTGCGGTCTCGGCGAAGCCGCGCGTTACAGTCCTTTGTGGACTGTCAATCGGCGAAGTTGCCGCGTCGGACGTCGTCGAGCACCGCGCCCTCGAAACGGGTGCCGGTGAGGTTAGCGCCGAACAGGCTCGCCCCCGTCAGGTCGCTGCGGGCGAAGTCCGCCCCGGTCAGGTTCGCCCCGGTGAACGCGGTACCGCGCAGCGTGGCGTCGACGACGGTCGCCCCGGTCAGGTCGGCCATCGCGAGCAACGCCCCGGCGGCGTCCGCGCCGGACAGGTCGGCGCCCGTCAGGTTGGCGTAGGCGAGTGAGGCGTCCCGCAGCACCGCGCGCTCCAGGCGGGCGCCGCTCAGGTCCGCGAACTCCAGTTCGGCGCCGGACAGGTCGACGCCGGTCAGGTCCCGGCCCGCGCACGGCGCGGCGCGGAGGTCTCGGCCGTCGGTGTCCGCGACCTCCGGCAGCTCCGCCAGGTGCGCCCGCCAGTCGCCACCGGCCTTCAGGGTGGTCAGCGCGGCGTCCAGCATGGCGCGGCCCTGGTCGGTCAGCCAGCGCTCCCGGAGCGCGCGCTCGCGGTGACGCGTTTCGTCCAGCACGACATCTCCCCTGGTCAGCTGCCGGGTGGCCATTCATGGTACGGCGGGAACGAGCCGTGCCCGATCTCGTTGAGGAACCCGGCGAGCCGGTTGATCAGCCGGTTGACCTCGCTGAGCCGTTCCAGCAGCACCTTCATGCCGCGCTCGGTCATGGTGTCGGGCGGGTTGTGCGCCTCGCGGGTGAGGGCCTCCCGCACGTTGAACAGGCCGTCGCACGCCTCTTGCAGGTCGCGGATGTGCGAGAACGGCCGTCCGTTGGACTTGCGCGCGACGACCTCGCCCCGCGCTTCCCGACGCGCGGCGCTGTAGTGGTTGTGGTTCGGCTGGCGGTTGATCTCGCCGACCGGGTTCTTCTTGAGGTTCTCCATCTTGGCGATGGCGTCCAGGGCTTCCTGCCGCAGGCCGAGCGACCGGTTGGGCACCGGCGGTTCCTCGACCACCGGCGGTTCCTCCACCGGCGTCGCGGGCCGCTCGACGGGCGGCGTGCGCACCGGCGGCTGCTCGACCGGCGGCTGTTCCACCGGGGGCGGCCGGACCGGGGGTGGCGGCGGGTCGCCCGGTTTCGGCGCACCCCGCAGGCCCCGGACGATCCGGCCGCCGAAGAAGAGCACGAAGACCTGGAAGATGCCGCCGACCACCAGGTCGTACTTCTCCTGCGAGGACAGCTCCTTGTCGCTGAAGAACCGCTTGCCCCGCGCCCCTTCGATGATCTGGGTGATGCCGATCAGGCTGCCCGCGCTGGCCAGCACGATCCCGGCGGTGACGCCCAACGTCTGCCAGAACCCCGAGGTTGGTCCGTGTTCCGCGCGATAGGCCTGGGCCCTGGTGACGCACTCGTAGAGGAACGCCCCGACCGCGAGCACCACGACGGCGATCACCGCCGCGGTGGCGAAGCTGATCGCGGCGACGATGCCGAGCTTGGCCAGGATCAGCGCCCCGACGAAGATCACCGCCGCGATGACCAGCGTGGCCAGGATCGCGGCGGCCAGGTAGAGCACGGCCTTGCCCAGCGCGAGCAGCACCTTCTGCCACGCGGGCCGGTCGTACTCCTGCTGCGCCTCGGCTTCCGCGCGGGCCAGGTTCCCGTCCAGCGACGCCAGCGCGGCACCGTTGTGCGCCAACGAGTCCGTGACGCCGTCGGTGATCGTCGTGCGCGACTTGTCGTGGGTGGCGCCGACCTCGGCGACGGTCTTGCCGGACGTGTCGGCCAACGCGGTCAGCAAATGGTCGGCACTGCCCGTCGCCGCCTCCCGCCCCTGCCGGACCTGCCGGTCGACGCCCTCCTGGACGCGGGTGGTCACCGTCGTCGTCGCCTGGCGCACCCCCGCCTGGGCCTGTTCGGTCCCGCTGCGGGCTGTCTGCTCCAGCTCGGTCCCGGCCGTGCGGCCCTGCCCGGCGACGGTGTCCAGCTCGCCACCCACGGTCTCGCCGAGCGCGCCCAGGGCGCTGATCGCCTGGGTGGCCACGCCGTCCACCGCGGTGAACCCGGAGGACCGGCCGAGGCTGGCGACCGCCGCGTCGTCCAGGCCGCGCGACGCGAGGTCCGCGCCGTGCCCGGCCTGGTCCACGGCCGCCCGTTCCACCGCGTCGACCTGGGCCACCAGCCGGCCGCCGAGTTCACGGGCGGTGGCGAGGGTGGCCGTCCGCAGCTCGCGCAGTTCCTGGAGGGCTCGGGCCTCGATCGCGTTCAGGGCCTCGATCGCGCCGGTCACGCCCGTGCCCAGACCGTCCTGGACGGCCGCGCCGATGTCGCGGATGGTGTTCTGCCCGGCGGGCAGCGCCGCGTCGACCTCGGCGGCGACCTTGGTGGTCTGCTCGCCGATCCCGGTGGCGATCTTGTCGGCCTCGGTGAGCGCGAACTCGGCGGCGGGCGGCGCGACCCCGCGCAACTCGTCGGCCTGGGCCGTGCCGACCTGCCGCACGGCTTGGGCGCGCGCGGCGGCCCGGTCGGGGTCGGGATCGCTGATCGCGCTCGCCCGGCCTTGGCCGCGCCCGGCGGCGTCCTCAGCGTGGCCGGTCGCGGTGTCCCGGGCGCGCTGCGCCTCCGTCCGACCCAGGTCGCGGGTCGCGGTCGCCTTCTCGGTGCCGGCCGCGCGCACGGTCGTGGCGTGGGCGTGCCCCTCGACGCCCAGCCGGGTGCTCTGCCCGGTCGTCGCGGCGGCGGCTTCGGTCCGTCCGGCAGCGACCGCGGCCCGCACGACCCCGGCCTGCTCGGCGATGTGGGAGCGCACCCCGGCTTCCGCCGCGTCGAACCCGTCGTTCAGGCGGGCGGTGAGGGCGGCGACCTCCTGGGCGGCGCTCGCCCGACCGGCCGCCGCCCTGGTCGCCACGGCCTGGGTCGCCGTGGACAGGGCCGCGGTGATCTCGCCTTTCTTCGCCGTGACGTGGGCGCGGAGCCGGTCGAAGGCGTTGCGCTGCCGGGGCGCGACCTCCACCGAGTCCAGGGTGGAACCGTTGTCCGGCACCGGCGACGCTGCCGTTTCGCGCGCGGTCTCCACCGGTGGCGGTGCGACCGCCGGGGCTTTGTGCTCCACCGGACCGGGCGGCCGGGACGGCTTCCGGGGCGGTGCGGCACGGCTCGGTTTCGCCGGCTTGGGCGGTGGGGGCGGCTTGGGGGACGTGGGCTGGGGCGTCGGGGCGTGCGGGGTGTGCGGTGCGGGTTTGGCGGGCGGGGCGGTGGGCGCTTCGCCACCGCGCAGCCGAGCCGGGAGCCGGTCGCCGAGTTCCGCCACGACCTTCCGACGCGTTTCCGCGTCGAGCGCCGCCAACTGCCGACGCACCGCTCCCGTCCGGTCGTCGGGGTCTACTTGGAGTCGCAGGCGCAGCCGGGCGACGAGTGCCTCCTGCTCCGGCTTGAGCGCCCCGGCGACCGCCGCGTTGCCCGCCGAAGCCTGCAACCCGAGCAGCTGACGCACGGTCGGCGGCCCACCGGCCTCCGGTTCGCGCCGCACCGGCCGCCCGGCGCGAGGCGGCTCCGGTAACCGGTCCGCACCCTCGACGTGTCCACCCATGCAAGCCCGCCTCGCTGTCCGGGTCCTGCGGGCGATCATGGCGACCAAGCGTGCGCGCGACAACGATCGCGACGACGGCCAAACGGGCAGCATCCACTGCGCGTCCCGGCACTGGGGAGGCAGCCTGAACCGAGCCGTGCCACACTCCGTGGCCCGCGGCCAGCCCGCAGCCCGCGCCGGCGGCTGATGCCTCGCGGCCTGGCGGCATCGAGGGCTGGCGGCTCGCGCCAGCGGTTGGCGGCTGTTGTCTGGCGGCTCGCGGGCTCGCAGCTTGCGCTGGTGGCCTGGTGGCCTGGTGGCCAGCGGGCTCGAGGCTCGCGCCGGTGGCTGTTGCCTCGCGAGCTCGCGGCTTGCGCTGGCGACCGGGCAGCTCGCGCTGGCTCGTGCTCGCGGTTTGCGGCTGTGGTTTCGCGGCTTGCGGTGGCGGCTTGTGGGCGTGCGCGTGGTCCGGTGGTGGAGGTCTGGCCCTGGTGGTGATCGGCGTCTCCGGAGGCCGGCGTGGCGGGGTTCAGGCGCCTTGGTCGCTGGTCCGATCGGTGATCCACCGGGTCAGGGTGTCCAGGTAGCCGGGTGCCACACGCGTGCCGTTGTCGGTGCGGACGCGGTGGTCGGCGCTGGGGAACACTTCCACGGTCAGGGTCGCGCGGTGGTCGCGGTGGTGGGTGGCGGTGGTGAAGAGGTGGATGCTGTCGGCTACCGGGACCACGTCGTCGTCGCCGCCGAAGATGGCCAGGTGCGGGCAGCGCAGGCGCATCGCGTCCGGCACGGGGTCGTGGTCCTGCTTGCGCTTGAGGAACGTCCAGAGGCGCTCGTCCACCTCGGCCGCGTACTCGCTGAACGCGGTCGGCGGCGACTGGGCGAGGTGGGCCGCCTCGGCGAAGTCGGCGTCGCGCCGACCTGCCTCGACGACCCGGTCGTAGGCGGCCAGCGCGGCGTCGACCTCGTCGTCGGTGATCCCCTCGGTGCGCCGCAGGGTGTTGGCCAGCGAATAGCGGTCCTGCACGGCGGGGGTCGTGCCGGGGCCGCCGTTGGTGACGACCCACGGCACGTCGTCCCGCAGCGCGGTGGTGCGCAGGACGACCCAGCCGCCTTCGCTGTGCCCGAACAACCCGACGGTCTCGGCCCGCACCTCGGGCCGCGCGCGCAGGAAGTCCAGCGCGGCGGCGGCGTCGGACGCCAGGTCGTCGATCGTCGCGTCCTGCCAGTCACCGGACGACCCGCCGACGCCGCGCTTGTCGTAGGACAGCACGGCGATCCCGGCGTCCACCAGGTGCCGCCGGATCGGCGGGAAGTGCGTGTCGTTGTCCCGGTTCGACGGCCCCGACCCGCCGACCATGACCACACCCGCCACCAGCGCACCGCGTTCGGGCAAGCTCAGCGAACCGGCCAACACGACGCCGGCGTTGGCGAAAGTGACGTCCTGCACTGAAGACTCCCCCCGAGTCGAACGTTCGGTGCAGCGTATAAGCGAGGACGGGCGGGGTCACCTCAAATAAGCGTCCACTGCTGGTTGGGCCGTTGTGGCAGTCCCAGATGATCAGGTCGGTGCCGTTGTGGTGGTGGACGCGGGCACGTCGACGCACTTGGTGCTGCCCTTCAGCGGCGTCGGGAGCTTCCAGAGCGGCAGGGCGGAGAACCAGCGGTCGCCCATCTTGTCGTAGCCGCCGGCGTTCGGGTGCAGCTTGTCGACCATGCGCCGCCAGTCGTCGACGTCCGCGCCCGGGACCGGCCCGAGCAGCATGAGCCCGGCGTTGTCGACGAGCGTGTCCAGCCGACCCAGACCCTCCACGGTCCGCTCGACCACCTCCGCCGCGGCCTTCGCGTCGGTGACGTCGGCGGGCAGGACGAGGGCCTGTCCGCCCGCGTCGGAGACCTCCTTGGCCAGCGCGGTCAACCGGTCCTCGCGCCGCCCGACCACGGCCACCGCCGCGCCCTGCCCGGCGAGTTCGAGGGCCGTGGCGCGACCGATACCGCTGGAGGCGCCCGTGACCAGGACGACGGTGCCTTCAAGACGACGAGACATGGTGATGCGTTCCTTACAGTGGACGGCCGCGTTCCCCGCGGTTGATCGCCGAGGCGGGGGTGACGAAGCAGACCTGTCGAGGGTAGTCAGCAGGCCACAGTGGACGTCAACGGTTGGGGTGTGGCAGAAGTTCGCCACTTTCCACCGGCGGATTTCTGTGACCCCCTCCGGTGATCACAGTCCCGGAGGGGTGGTGGGTACCCAGCCCGTGCCGCTGGTCGTGAAACCCATTGGCTGGTAGACCGTTCCGCCGTCAGCCGCCTCCGGGTTCACGACACTGATCACGCTGTGCCAAGCCACCACCTCGGTCAGCCGCTCGAAGCCGCCGCCCGCCCGGAGCCTGCCCTCCACCCACCCCGTGAAGTTCTGCACCGTGTGGATCCACGTGTGTCCTAAATGGCCGAGTACCGACGGACCAGGGCTGTCGTCGTACACAACAGCGGTGTTGGTGACTCGTTGGCTCTCGGGTTGGGGGTCGTCGGGGCCGGCGCCGTTGGTGCGGGACTGGGTGTGCCACGGCGAACCCAGGGGCGGGCCGGTCTTGAAGTACACCGCTTCGGGGCCGGACCACTGGCGGGGGCGGAGGGCCGAATACCGGGACCTCGCGCCGGGATCCAGGTCGAAGACGATTTCCACCCCGTTGACGTAGTAGGGGCCGGAACTCCGAAAGCCGAGGGCTCGTCCCAGTCGGCTGGTTCCCGAGTTCACGAAGCGGCCGGGGTGCACGCCGGTGCCCGCGTCCCTCGCCTGCCGCTGCACGGACGCGACAACCGCCGAATTGCCCGCCAAGCGCTGGAGGTGGAGGAGTCCCGGGACACGGTCGGCGATCGGAGGGGTGAGCGGGCGGGGGCGATTTCCGGGGGTGGTTCTGGGTGAGGGTTCCTCGTGGGCAGGAACGTGAGCGCACACTGGGAGTCCACCCCTCTGTCGGGCACTCGGACGTCGAGGGTACGTCGACGGGATTCAAGGGGTGAACGTCGAAGGGTGCGGCTGTGGTTGCCCTTGTGGCCGCACTCGGGGGCGGTGCGCCTTGCGGTCGTATTAGGGAGCGCCATTCGGAGCAAACAACATTTCTCGTCGATCAGGCGTAACCAAAGCCCAGGTCTTCTCCGATGCAAGCGGTATCGTGTCAGGTGTCGCGAGGGGGACATGTGGGATTATCGACGCGCGATGTGCGGGCCGAGGGACCGCTGATCGCGCGCATCGGCGTTATGCCATTGCGCTTGGCCTATCGCCGTCCGCCGCGGCAATTGGCCGCGCTCGCCGCCGGGTTGGCGTTGTTGTGCCTGGTGGCCGGGTTGGTCGGGGCGTTGGACGTGCAGCACCGGCGGGCCGCGTTGGACGACGTGCTGGCGCGGGGCGGGCCGTTGACCGGCGCCGCGCTGGAGACCTACCAGTCGATCTCGGACGCGAACGCGACCGCGGCGGGCGCGTTCCTGGTCGGTGACGTCGAGCCGCAGCCCCTGCGGGACCGGTACCGGACCAACGTCGCCGAGGCTTCCGCCGCGCTGGGCACCGCCGCCTCCGGCGCCCCGGACGGGGAGAGCGCCGCGGCGATCACGCACCTCACCACGCACCTGCCGGTCTACGCCGGGATCATCGAGACCGCGCGGACGCTCAACCGCCAAGGGCTCCCGCAGGGCGCGTCGTACCTGAGAGAGGCGTCCACGCTCGCGCACACGGTCATGCTGCCCGCGGCGGAGGAGTTGCTGCGGCAGGAGAACGCACGGCTGGCCGCCGCGCAGGCGAAAGCGGCGGCGGTGGACTGGATCGCGCTCGGCGCGGGGGTGCTCGCGCTGCTGGCGCTCGTGGCCGCGCAGGTCCGCCTCGCGCGCACCACCCGGCGGATCCTCAACCGCGGGTTGCTGGTCGCCACGGCCTGCGTGCTGGCGGCGGTGACGTGGTCGGCCGTCGCCGCGATCTCCGCGGCCACGCACGGCGCGGCGGGCCAGGCGGCCACCGCGCAGGTCGAGGCGTTCGCCGACGTGCGGGTCATGGCGTTGCAGGCCCGTGCGGACGAGTCGCTGTCGCTGGTCGCCCGGGGCAACGGCCAGGCCTACGAGCTGGCCTACATCGACAAGGCGGGCAAGCTCAACGGCGAGCAGGGGCTGTTCGCCGTGGCGTCCGCGGCGGCTGCGGGGGACGACACGCGGGCGGCGGTGGAGAAGGCCGCCGAGGCGTGGCGGCAGTGGCAGGCCAACCACCGCGACCTGCGCACCGCCGACGACAGCGGTGACTACAACGGCGCCGTCCGGTTGGCCACCGGCGCCGACGCGACGGGCACGGCCGGCCCGTCGACCGCCGTCGACGAGGAGCTGGCGGTCGCGATCAAGGCGGCCACCGAGCGGTTCGAAGCGGAGTCCCTGCGGGCGCGGGACGCCTTGTCCTACGGGGAGCTGGTCGTCGCCGTGCTGATGGGGTTGGCGGCGCTGGCCGTCGGATTCGGTTACGCGCCGAGGATCCGGGAGTTCCGATGAGGCGAATGGCGTTGGTCGTCCTGCTCGCCGTCGCGGGGTGCGCCGCGCCGGTCACGGTGACGCCGAGGGCGCAGCTGTCCGTCCCGGCGCCCGCGCCGACCGGGGTGTCCGACCCCGCGCAGGTCCCGGGGGAGCGCCGCGACGATTGCCGGCCCGAGCTGAGCTTCCGGCCCGACGGCCCGCTGCCGCCGCCGGGTCAGCCGCCCGCGGGCTCGTCGATGGCCGACATCGCCCGGCGCAAGCTGGTCGTCGGCGTCGGCACGAACGCGTTCCTGTTGGGCTACCGCGACCCCCGTGACGGGCAGATGCACGGCTTCGAGGCGGCCATCGTCGAGGAGATCGCGTTCGCGATCTTCGGCGGCGACCGCGCCCGGGTCGCCGAGCACGTCCAGTACCGCTCGCTCAACGCCGACCAGCGGGAAGCGGCGCTGGTCAAGGAGGAGAACGCGGTGGACATGGTCCTCGCCGGGATGACCATGACCTGCGAGCGGTGGGAGAAGGTGGCCTTCTCCGCCGAGTACTACTCGTCGCGGCAACGCGTGCTGGTCCACCGCAAATCCGGGGTGAACAGCATCGACGACCTGGGCGGCAAGAAGGTGTGCGCCTCCAACTCCAGCACCAACCTGCGGCCCATCGCGCTGGCGAAGTCCAACCCCGTCCCGGTCGGCGCCGCCAACACCGGCGACTGCCTGCTGCTGCTCCAGCAGGGGCAGGTCGACGCGGTGTCGACCGGCGACATCATCCTGGCCGGGCTGGCCGCGCAGGACCCGTCGACGCACATCGTCGGGCCGAGCCTGCGTTCCGACCCGACCGGCATCGCGATGGCGCCCAACCGGGTGGACCTCGTGCGGTTCGTCAACGCGGTGCTCGAAAGGATGGTCGCGGACGGCACCTGGACCCGGCTGCAAGGCAGGTGGCTGTCCGAGCACATCGGCGCGGCCGAGCCGCCGACCCCGCGCTACCGGACGGAGTGAGGCGCGGTGGTGGTGATGGAAACGCCGACGCGGGCCGACGTCGTGGCGCGGGTGCGCAAGGCGGCGCGGTCGCCGCTGGAGCAGCTGCGCGGGCTGCTGGTGGGGCTGGTGGGGCTGTGCCTGGTGACGGGTGTGGTCGGCGCGGTGGAGATCGCCGACCGGCGCACCGTGCTGACCGAGGTGACCCAGCAGAGCATCCCGCTGGCGAGCGCGGCACTGGAGGTCTACCAGTCGCTGTCCGACGCGGACGCCACCGCCAACAGCGTCTTCCTGGCCGGTGAACGGGCGAGCGCCGAGCAGCGCACCCGCTACCTGGCCGACATCGAACGCGCGGCGGTCGCGTTGAGCACCGCGGCGGCGGGCACGTCGGACGCCACGGCCCGCACCGTCGCCGAGCTCACCGCGCAGCTCGCGCGCTACTCCGGCTTGGTGGAGACCGCGCACACCCACAACCGCCAGGGCCTCTCGGTCGGCGCGGCCTACCTCCGCCAAGCTTCGGCGCTGGCCCAGGAAACCCTGCTGCCCGCCGCGCACCGCCTCTACCGCGACGAGGTGAACCGGCTCGTCGCCGTGCAACGGGACGCCGGATCGGTCGCGTGGCTCGCGGTCGTCGTCGGCGTGCTGACGCTCGGCGCGCTGGTGGCCGCACAGCTCTACCTGCGGGCCACGACCCGGCGCACGTTCAACCGCGGGCTGCTGGTGACCACCGGCGCGCTGCTCCCGGCGGTGGTCTGGCTCGCCGTGGCGTCGGCGGTCGCGGCCGGTCACACCGACGCCGGGCGTGACGGCGTGGCCCGGACCGAAGCGCTCGCCACCGCGCGGATCACCGCGCTGACCGCGCGCAGCAGCGAGGCGTTGGCGTTGGTCGCGCGCAGCGACGCCGGCCCGTACGAGGAGGCCTTCCGCAAGGCGAGCACTACGCTCGACGGCGACGCGAACATGCCCGGTTCGCTCGCCGCAGCCGTGGCGAAGGTGGGCGACCACCCGGAGGCGAAGGAAGCCGCCGACGCCGCGATCGGGGCGTGGCGGCAGTGGCGCGAGCTGCACGACCGGAACCGCGCCGACCTCGCCGCCGCCGACACGGCCCGCTCCTCGGCGCTCGCGGACGAGGTGGACCAGCGGCTGGCGGAGGCGTTCGGGCACGCGCAGCGCCGGTTCGAGGACGAGTCGGTGCGCGCGGTGGACGCGCTCGACGCGGCGGACGTGGGGGTGGCCCTGTTGGCGCTGCTCGGCGCGCTCGCGGTGGGCTTCGGCCTCGCGCCCCGGATCCGGGAGTACCGATGAGACTGTGGGTGTTGGCCGTGGTGGCGGCGTTGACGGCGGGTTGCGCGAGCGCGGCCCAGGTGCCGCAACGGCCGCAGCTGTCGTTGGCCCCGCCGCAACCGCCGGGCATGGTCGCGCCCTCGGACATCAAGGGCGCCAGGGACCCCAGGGAGTGCCCCGACGGCAAGGGACCGTTCGTCCCCGAGCGCAGCAGCCTGCGCCCATCGGGGCCGCTGCCACCACCCGGAACGAGGTTCACCACCGGCGCGCTCAGCACGATCACCCAGCGCGGCAAGGTGATCGTCGGCGTGGACCAGAACCTGAGCAAGTTCGGCTCGGTCAACCCGCTCACCGGCGAGCTGGAGGGCTTCGACGTCGACATCGCCCGGGAGATCGCCAAGGCGCTGTTCGGCGACGAGAACGCCGTCGAGTTCGTCGTGGTGGACTTCTCCGACAACTTCGACAAGCTGGCCGCGCGCGAGGTGGACCTGCTCGCCGACTCGATCACCATCACCTGCGAACGCCGGTACACGCGCCAGGTGATGTTCTCCACCGACTACTTCTTCTCCGGGCAGCGCGTGATGGTGCCGAAGTCCTCGCCGGTCAAGGGGATCGAGGACCTGCGCGGCAAGCGCGTGTGCGCGCCCAACGGCACCACCTCCATCGGCCGGATCATGGACCCGGCGCTCGGCTTGGTGCCGGTGGCCGTGCGCGAGTTCAGCGACTGCCTGGTGCTGTTGCAACAAGGGCAGATCGATGCGATCTCGTCCACCGACAGCGTCCTGCTCGGCCTGGTCGAGCAGGACCCGACCACCCACCTGGTCGGACCGCGGTTCAGCGAGGAGCACCACGGCCTGGCCATGCGGGAGGGCGACGAGGACCTCGTCCGCTACGTCAACGCGGTGCTCGAACAGCTGCGCGCCGACGGCACGTGGAGCCGGCTGTACGGGAAGTGGCTGGTCGACCTGGAACCCGTGCTGCCCAGCCCACCACCCGCCCTGTACGTCGACTGAAAAGCCGTGGAGGAGTCCTCGTGAGCGCCGCGATCCGGATCGAAGAGACCGACAACGCCCCCGCCGAGCTGGAGTCGTTGCACGGGTGGCTGATCAGCCGTCCCGAGCTGCGCGGCGCGGTGACGCTGGGCAGCCCCGCCCGCGACCCCGAGGAGATGGGGTGGCTCGCCGACGTGGTGTCGGTGGCGGTCGGCGACGGCGGCGCGGTCACCGCGCTCGCGGGCTCGCTGGCGACCTGGCTGGTCAGCCGCCGCTCGCACATCAGGATCAAGCTGACCGGCCCGGACGGCCGCACCACCGAGGTCGACGTCAAGCAGGCCAAGGGCAACCAGGCCGACGTGGAGGCGATGCTGCGCAAGGTCCTCGACGAGCACGAGGGCGGCACCGCGTGATCGAACGCCTCCCCGACCCGGCGCGGTCGCGCGCGGTGCTGATCGGCACCTCCTCCTACACCCACCCCGAGTTCGACGACCTGCCGGGCGTGGCGCACAACCTGACCGACCTGGCCGGCGTCCTCACCTCGCCGCTGGGCGCGGGACTGGCCAAGGAGCACTGCGTCGTCGTGCACGACCCGCCCGACCAGTCGCGCGTGGGCGAGCAGATCGGGGCGGCGGCCCACGAAGCCGAGGACGTGCTGCTGGTCTACTACGCCGGGCACGGCGAGATGACCTGGGACTCGCACAACGAGCTGTACCTGACCATGCGGGACAGCAGGTCGAAGCTGCTGCGCACCTCCGCCCTGCGCGCCGCCGACGTGCGCCAGTACGTCGGCGCCAGCCCGGCGGCGATCCGCGTGCTCATCCTCGACTGCTGCTTCGCGGGCAGGGCGCTGACGGAGACGATGTCGGGTCCGGAGAACCTGCTCGGCCACGTCGACGTGCAGGGCGCGTACGTGCTGTCCGCCGCCTACGGCAAGGCGCTGGCGCCCGCCGGGCTGCGCAACACGCTGTTCACCGGCGAACTGCTCCGCGTGCTGCGCCACGGCGTCGCCGCCGAGACCAGCACGCTGATCACCCTCGACACCCTCTACCGCGAGGTGCTGGCCTCCCTGCGCCGACAGGGCTACCCGGAACCGGGCTGCCAGCGCAACGACACCGCCGGATCGCTGGGGCTCGCGCTCAACGCGGCGGACAAGGTCCGCCGCAAGCTGGTCGACCTCGACGCCCGCGCGGAAGCGCTCGACGCGGCCGAGACCGAGGTGAAACGCCGGTACGACCTGACGGTGGACCGGATCCTGGCGCCGGACCTGCCGCCGTTCACCGCCACGGCGCCGCTGCTGCGGGAACGCGTCGAGCAACTGGTCGGGCGGATGGCGACGGGTGTCCGCCCCTCGACCGCGGAGCTGGACGCGCTGGACGCCGAGCTGGTCGCCGCCCGGGACGCCGCCGAGCACCTGCGCGCGGCGGCCGAGCGCCCGCTGGAGGCCCGCAACGAGCTGCGCGGCCTGCTGGAGTCCTACCGCGTGGTCGCGGTGCGCCGCCGGTTCGCCGAGGAAGACGAGTTCCGCGCGCTGCACGAGGCCGCGTGGAACCTGCTGTGGGTCAAACCGTGTGACCTGGGCGCGGCCGAAGCGGCGGTCGACGCCTACGTCCGCGCGGTCGCCCAGCGGAGGGAGGCACAACGATGAGCGCCTGCGCCAGAGCGGGCTGCGGGGGAACGATCCTCCCGCACGGCTTCTGCGACGTCTGCGGGCACAAGGCGAAACCCGCCGGCCCGCCGCCACCGCCGAAGAACCCGACGACACCCACACCGACACCGCGACCCTCGGAGCCGCGGCGCGACACCTCCGGCCCGGTCACCGGTCCGGGCCGACGCGGCCGGGGCACGGTCGGCGGCGGCATGGTCGACCCGCCGCCGCTGCCGCCCCGCGACACCGCCCCGACGTCGCGGTGGGACGTGCCCGAGCACAAGCGGTTCTGCCGCGAGTGCGGCGAACCGGTCGGCCGGGGGACCGACGGCGAGCCGGGTCCGACCGAGGGCGTGTGCCCCAAGGACGGCGTCCGCTTCTCCTTCGCACCGGACCTGGCCCGGGGCGAGCTGGTGGCCGACCGGTACGAGATCGTGCGGTGCATCGCGCGCGGCGGGCAGGGGTGGATCTACCTCACCCGCGACCGGCACCTGAGCGACCACGAGACCGACCACCTGGTCGTCCTCAAAGGACTGATCGACACCGACGACCCGGTCGCCATCAAGCAGGCCATCGAGGAGCGGCGGCGGCTGCTCCAGGTCAAGCACCCGAACATCGTCAAGATCAACGACTTCGTGCAGCACCGCGACCCGCGCACCGGCAGGCCCACCGGCTACATCGTCATGGAGTACGTCGAGGGCCGGTCGCTGCAAGAGCTGTTCCTCGAACACCGCGACGAGCACGGCAACCGGGCACCGCTGCCGCTGCCGCACGTGCTGGCGTTCGGCATCGACGTGCTGAACGCGCTGGACCACCTGCACTCGCACAACCTGCTGTACTGCGACTTCAAGCCGGACAACGCCCTCTACACCGGCCAGGAGATCAAGCTCATCGACCTCGGGGCGGTCGTGGACGCCACGAAACCCGGCGGCGTCCTGTTCGCCACGCCCGGGTTCGCGGCGCCGGAGCTTGCCCGGCGCGGCCCGTCGGTCGCCTCCGACCTGCACACCGTGGGCCGCTCGCTCGCGGTGCTCAGCTTCCCGTTCACCGGCTTCTCCCGGGAGGACAACCTCTACAACCTGCCCGCCCGGCACACGGTGCCGCTGCTGGCCCGGCACGAGTCGTACTACCGGCTGCTGCGCCGGGCCACGCACATGGTGCCGGAGAAGCGGTTCGCCTCGGCCGAGGAGATGAGCGGGCAGCTGGAGGGCGTGCTGCTGGAGGTGCTGGCGGCCGAGGACGGCAAGCCGCGCTTCACGGTGTCCTCGCAGTTCGCCGTCGAGGTCAGGACGTTCGGCGCCGAGTCCATCGAGGACCCGGCCGGCGGCGTGGACTGGTCCCGGGTGCCCGAGGCGCTGCCGGCGCCGCTGGTGGACCCGGGCGACGAGTCGGCCGCCCACCTCGCGGCGATCGCCGTGTCGGACCCGGACGACATGATCGCCGCGTTGCGCGCGATCCCGGTGCGGAGCACCGAGGTGCGGCTGCAACTGGTCGGCGCGCACATCGCGGCCGGTCGGTTCGACCAGGCCGCCGCGGACCTCGACGAGTGCGCGGAGGACCTGCCCGGCGACTGGCGCATCCCCTGGTACCGGGGCGTGCACGCGATGGCGGCCGGGTGGCCCGAGGAGGCGGTGCGCGAGTTCGACGCCGTGTACGACGCCCTGCCCGGCGAGCTGACGCCGAAGCTCGCGCTGGCCGCCGCCGCCGAGTACGCGGGCGACGACGACCGCGCCGGCGAGCTGTACGCCCGCGTGTGGCGCACGGACAACCGGTACGTCAGCGCGGCGTTCGGCCTGGCGCGGGTGCTGCGCGGGAGGGGCGAGCTGGCGGCGGCGGTCGAGGCGCTGGACCGGGTGCCGGACACGTCGAGCCTGCACCGCAACGCGCAGGTCGCCGCGATCCGCGCCCGGCTGGCGGCCGAACCGGACCGGACGGGCCTGCTCGACGCCGCCGCCCGGTTGGGCAAGCTGGTCCTGGGCATCGAGCAGCGGGCCGCGCTGTCCGCGGAGGTCCTCGACGCCGCGCTGAAGTGGGTGACCGGCGGCAACGGCCGGCTCGACCGCTCGGGCGCGATCCTCGGCCGCCCGCTGGAGGAGCGCGAGCTGCGGTTCGGCCTGGAGAAGGCCTTCCGCGACCTGGCCACCGTCACCGACGACGTCGACCGCAAGGTGGCGCTGGTCCGGCGGGCGAACCAGGTCCGGCCGAGAACCCTGTTCTGACGACGAGGAAACGAGGTGCGCGCGTGAGCCAGTCGGCGAGCTTCGAGCTCAGCGTCGACCACAACAAGTACCTGCCGGAGGGCCAACGGGTCATCGACGCGGTGATCTCGGTCAGCACGGCGGGGCAGCGCCGGGGAGCGGCGCCGACCGCGGCGCAGGTCATCATGATCGACTGCTCCAGCTCGATGGCGGACGGCAAGATCGTGGAGGCCAAGCGCGCGACCACCGTCGCCGTGGACATGCTCAACGACGGCGTGGCGTTCGCCATCGTCGCGGGCACGGAGACGGCCCACATGGTGTACCCGTCCGCCGGGATGGTCACCGCGTCCCCGGCCTCCAAGGAGGAGGCCAGGCAGGCGATCCGCAAGCTGCGGGCCTCCGGCGGCACGGCGATCGGCTCGTGGCTGGAGCTGGCGAACAAGCTGCTGGTCGCGCAGGAGGCCGAGATCAAGCACGCCATCCTGCTCACCGACGGGCACAACCAGCACGAGCAGCCCTACGAACTCGCCGCCACCCTGCAACGGTGCCGCGACCACTTCGTCTGCGACAGCCGCGGCGTCGGCAAGGGGTGGGCCGCCGAGCCGCTGGTCGCGGTCGCCGACGCCCTGCACGGCAGCGCACGCGGCCTGCCCGACGAGAAGATGCTCGTCGACGAGTTCCGCGCGATGGCCAAGGACTTCATGAGCACGACGATCGCCAACGTGGCGCTGCGGGTGCGGACCCCGAAGGGTGGCCGGGTGCGCTTCCTCAAGGAGGTGCACCCGCACCGGGTGGACCTCACCGACCGCCGCCGCGACGTGTCCGACCAGAGCGGTGACTACCCGACCGGCTCGTGGGGCGCGGAAACCCGGGACTACCACCTGTCCGTGGAACTGCCCGCGGACAACGAGATCGGCGACGAGGTGCTCGCCGCGCTGGTCAGCGTGATGAGCGGGAACACCGAACTCGCCGGCGGCGGCCTCGTGACCGCGGAGTGGACCGACGACCGGGCGCTGTCCACGATGATCGGCGAGAAGGTCGCGCACTACACCGGCCAGGTCGAACTGGGCGAAGCCATCCAGGCGGGCCTGTCGGCGATGCGCGAGGGCCGCGACGACGAGGCGGCGGCGCACTTCGGCCTGGCCGCGCAACGAGCCAAGGAGTCCGGCCGCGTGGAGACGCTGGAGATGCTCGACAAGGTCGTGCACCTGGACGACGCGGCCTCGGCCCAGGTCCGCGTCCGCCGGGACATGGAAGAGGTCGACAAGGAGATGCTGACCCTGGAGTCCCGCGCGACCAAGCGGTGGCCCGACGAGACCTGACGCCCCCGCGGAACGGTGCGGCCCGCCTGGTCGTCACAGGCGCGGGAGGTGCGGGACGTGTTGCGACACCTGACTTTGGCGGGCGCGCTGATCGCCGCCGTGGCGCCGGTGCTGCCCGGTGGCCCGGCCCGGCCGGACGACGTCGACCCGACCGTGATCGGGCTGGCCGCCGGGATCGCCGTGGCGGCGTGGCTCGCGTGCACGGCCTTCCGGGTGGTGGCGGTGCTCGGCGCGGTGGCGCTGGTCGTGGTGTGCGGGTGGCTGCTGCTGCTGGACGTGGGCACCGGGCGGGCCGGACCCCGGCTGCCGGTGCTGGCGGTCGGCGCGGCGGCGGTCGCGGTGGGCGCGGGGTGGTGCTCCCACAGCGCCACGTGCGCGGTGGGGTGGGCGGCGAAGGTGCGGCGGCCGGCGCGGTCCTGGCGGGTGACGCCGGTCGGGGTGGTGGCCGTCGTGGCGGCCCTGGTCGCGGCGGGCTTCGCCCCGGTGGGCGCGTGGCGGCTGGTGGTGCGCTCGGAGGAGCGGGACGCCCGGGACCACGCCGCGCCCCGGGTCGCGGAGCGGCCGGACGGGCGGCAGTGGTCGTGGACGCCGCCGGCCGGCGTGGTGGCGGTGACCGCCGCCGGGCACGGCGTCGTGGTGGGGCTCGGGGACGGCACCGTGGTCGCGTTGAACGGCGCGTTCGGCAGCGAGGACTGGCGGTTCGCACGGCGTGGCGCGCGGCTGGGCGCCTTGGTCGCGTCCCGGGACCGGGAGACCGTCGTGGCGGCCTTCGCCGGCCCGCGGGACAACCGGCAGCACCTGATGGTGGTGCTCGACGCGGACACCGGCCGGGTCCGGTCCGAGCGCACCGTGCGCGGCGTCGTGGCGGAGGTCGGCGAGATCGTGCCCGGGACGCGGGCGGTGGCGTTGTGGGAGGACGAGGCCGTCACCGGCTACGACCTGGCCACCGGGGAGCAGCGCTGGCGGTGGACCGCCCCGGCCGGGTGCGCCGCGCCCTACTCGCTGCCCGCGCGCGGGCGGACGACGGTCCTGGTCGGCGTGGAGTGCCCCGACGCGCTGGTGGTGCTCGCACTGGACGAGGCCGGTGGCGAGCAGCGGTGGTCGCACCGGGTGCCGTTGACCGGTGCGGTGGGGGAGCGGCGGGAGATCCGGATGCCGGCGTCGCCGGACGGGTCGCTGCTGTGGTTGCGGACGCTCGCGCCGGACGCGGCGCCCGACGCGGTGCGCGCGGGCCTGCTCGACGCCGAGGATGGCCGGCTCATCGCCCGACCGGACCCCGCCTGGTGGGGACCGGACCTGGCGGCGCTGCCCTGGTCCCTGCGCACCGACCTCGGTCCGAAGCCGGTGCTCCAGTGGGAGGAGAACGGCGAGGTGAAGGCCGTGCGGGCACTGGACCCGGCCACCGCCGCGACCACACCCCTGGACCTGGCGGCGTGCCCGAACCCGGCCGCCGAGGCCACCACGGCGACCACCTACCTGCGCGCCTGCGGCGACACCGGCCACGACCTCACCCTGGTCACCCAGGACCTGACCGGGGCGCCGCCCACCACGACCCCGTTGCGCCTGGACGGCTCGAACCTGCTCGCGCGGCTGCACCTGGTGCCCGCGTCGGGCGCGATCGTCCTGGCCCGCGCGTCCACCGGCCCGCCGGCCCCGGTGATCGGCCTGACCGACCGGTGCGCCGTCACCGCCTGCGCCGGGTGACCGCTCAGGGGCGCTCGTGCCGCACGTACAGCGGAGAGGCGAGGACCACCGGGAACGGCAGGTGGGGCGGTCGGACCACGGTGGTCACGCGGGCGCAGCCGCCCAGGAACGGGGCCGCGTCGAGGAAAGAGTCGGTTCCGGCCACCTCCCGGAACAGGGTGCGCAGGTGGTGCGGCAAGGCGTCGCCGGTGGCGGTCGAGCGGTCGAACAGGCGCCAGAACGTCCGCTCCGGGACCGACATCGCCGACCGGCCCACCGCCTCCACCACGGACTTCGCGCCGTCGAACTCGGAGAACCCGCCTGGAGTCGGAGCCACCGCTGTCCGGGTGGGGGCCGCGCCGCCGGTGACCAGGTGCCGGGCCGAGCCGTGCAGGACGATGCGGGGGGTGGCGCCGGTCGGTTCGCCGGCCTCGCAGAACAGCACCGCGCCGGCCTGCGGGTCGGGGCCGGTGACCTGGTAGCCGATCCGCCCCTCGAAGAACACCCACTCGCCCGCGCGCACGTCCCGGTCGGTGTACCAGCGGCCGGTGAGGGTGATGTGCTCCACCAGCCGGTTGAGCAGTTCGGCCTTCCGCGCGATGTCGGAGGGCTCCAGTTCCAGCGACGCCTCCACGCCGGCGACCTTGGCGGCGCCCGCCAGCTTCTTGGCGCGCATCCGCCGCCACCACGGGGCGTCGGCCGGGATGAACTGGCGCACCTTGGCGTCGGAGAGGTAGACGTACTCGTGGAACAAGGGTGTGGCCTCCGTGTCGTCGTGGGGTCTTGCCGGTCACAGGTACCCGGGCGCCGTCGACCACCGGCCGGTGAAGTCCTCGGTGGCGACCGCGACGCGGCCGTCGACGAGCGCGGCCAGCCGCAGCCGCCACGCCGCGCCCACGCCCAGCGCCACCCGGTGGCACGGCCGGTCGGTCAGCCGCTGCCACTCGGACAGCCCGGCGTCGGAGTGCGTCGCCACCCACAGCCCCTCGTCGCCCGCGACCGCGACGGTCACGCCGTCCCGGTGCCCGACGCACGCGAGGTCGGCGACCGGACCCGGCGTCTCGATCCCGCCGCCCGGTGCCCACGACCCGTGCAACTGCTCGAAGGTGATCATCCCACCCCCGTCCGCCGGCACGGCGAAGCACTGCAACTCGCCCCAGGTGTTCAGGCACAGCGCGGCCTTGACGACCCCGGTCGGGCCGAGCCGCCGCACGTCGCCCGCGGCCACGCCGACCAGTTCGCCGTCGGGTGCCACGGCCGCGACCACCGGCGAGCCGTCGGAGTCGTTGGCGGCGGCCAGCACCCGCCGCGCGTAAGGCCCGGCCGTGCCGCGGCGCACCGAACCGTCGACGCGGACCTCCACCTCGGTCAGCCGTTCGCCGACCGGGTCGATGGTGAAGGCCGCCGCCGAACCGTTGGCCAGCCGCACGGTCGCGATGCCGCCGCCCAGCGCGGCCCCGCCGACGTCCCGCCACCCGCCGGCCCGCCCGATCCACAGCCGCTGTGCCTTGTCCACCACGAAGTCCACGGTCGTGCCCGTCCCGTCGGTCGCGGACCGCAGCAGCACCGGGGCGGTCGGCGCGTCCGGGTCGGGGACCAGCGCCCACATCGCGCCCGCGCCCAACCTTGCCCGGGACAGCACGGTGGTGCCTGCCGCGCTGACGACCGTGGTGTTCGAACCGTCCACGGTCAGGTCGAGGTCGCCGTAGTGCGACGCGTTCGACCGCACGGCGGCCTTGGCGACGAGTTCCGCCACCCACCGCGTCAACGACGTCGGTCGCCGCGCGGGATCGGCGGCCAGCAGCGCGGCCACGTGGTCGGCGACGGCCGCCGGGAAGTTGGCCCGGACGAGGGTCGCGCGGCTGTCGGCCTCGGCGTTCGAGTCGTCCGGCGGCCGGCCGGTGAGCAGGAAGTGCACCACGGCGCCGAACGAGTACCGGTCCGCCGCCGGGCTGCCCCGGCCGGCTCGCGCTTCCGGTGCGGTGTAACCGGAGTTCCGGATGGCGGTGACCGGCCCGCTGCGGGTCGGCACGACGAAGGTGAAGTCGATCAGGCACACCGCGCCCGAGGGCTCGACCACCACGTTGGCCGGCGAGACGTCCCGGTGGCTGACCGCGAGCGGACCCGCGGCGATGCCGTCGAGGATCTCGGCCAGCCGCGCGGCGACCGCGCACACCTGCTCGAAGGTCGGCTGCTCCTTGAGCCAGTGCACCAGGTCCCGGCCCTCGATCCACGGCGAGACCACGTAGAGGGTCCGTGCCGCGCCCTCCTCGCCGGGCGGGTGCGGTTCCGCGCCGAGGAAGGCGTGCGTCGCGCCGACCACCCCGGCCACGGCGCGTTGCAGCTGGTCGGCCTCCTCCAACGCGTCCAGCGCGCGGGCGTGCCACCGGGCCAGCGCCTGGGCGGCCGACTCCTCGTGGTCGGCGGGCAGGTGGTCGGCGTGCAGGACCTTCACCGCCCACCGGTGCCGGGTGCTGCCGTCGCGGCGGGCGGTGCTGGCCAGCCACACCTCGCCCTCGCCGCCCCGGCCGACGCCCTGGTCCAGCCGGTACCGGTCGGGGTCGTCGGGCGGACCGACGTGGAACCCCGGCCGCGCCCGTCCGTCGTGGGCCGCCCGCCCCTCACCCGAGGCCGAACCGCCACTCCAGGCCGGACTCCCACTCCAGGCCGGACTCCCACTCCAGGCCGGACTCCCACCCGAGCCCGGACTCCCACCCGAACCCGGACCTCCACCCGAGCCCGGACCCCCACTCCAGGCCGGACCTTCACTCAAGGTAGGTGAACCCCCGCTTCGCGGTGGTCGGCGGCTGCGCGGCCGGCTCGACCGGCGGTGGCGCGGCGGGCGGCGACACCTCGGGCGGCGACACCTCGGGTCGGGCGGCGGCCAGCGTCCGGTGCAGGTCCGCCAGGACGTCGTGCACGCGCTGCATGACGGCGACCTGGGCGGCGGCCGGCGAGTCGACCGGCAGGCCGGACACCGCCGCCAGCCGCGCGTGGTCGGCGGACTGGCCGGTCACCGCCGCCGACAGCTCGTCGAGCACCGCCCGCAACGCCGTGAAGTGCCCGGAGCCGTGGCCCGGCCGCAGCCCGCCGCACAGGCCGACCAGGAACCGCGCCAGCTCGGGCTCGGCGGCCGGCAGCCGGCCGAACTCGCGGGAGGACAGCCGCATGATGCTCTCCTGCTTCCACACCGGCTTGCCCAGCACGCGTTGCGCCTCGGTGTCGCACAGGCCCGCCAGCTCGGAGATCCGGCCGCGCAGGTCGCCGCGCCGCTGGTCGAAGTCGGTCGCCCCGGCGGAGCGCAGCCGGTCCAGCGCCGCGCGGGTGTGGTCGGGCAGGGGACCGGGCCGGGGTGGTTCGGTGAGGCGTTCGCCGACCCGGTGGATGATGCCGCCGCCCAGGCCCGCGAAGTAGTCGGCCAGCACGTCGAGGCCGCCGACCGTGGTCGGGTCGCCGCCACCGACCTTCACCAGCTCCTCCAGCAGGGCGTGGTTGGGCACGATGGTCTCGTTGGGCTGGTATCGACCACGCCTGCGGAACAGCTCGGCGGTGCTGATGCCGATGGCGTGCAGCCGGATGCCGACGTCGCGGTGCAGGTGGGCGACCAGGCTCACCGGCTCCTCGACGGTGTGCACGACCTCGCCGGTGCCCCGGTCGCCCGCGGGCGACCAGTTCGCGCCGTCGCTGACCAGCACGATGAGCTTCTCGTTGCCCGGCCTGCCGTGCTGGTAGAGCAGGTTCGCGGCCTCGTGCAGGGCGTTGCCGATGTCGGTGCCGCCGTCCGGGCGCAGCAGGGCCACGGCGTGGCGGAACTCCGTCACCAGCGACTCCGGCGAGCTGCCGTCGAGTTGGGCCATCCCGCCCTGGCGCGGGAACCGGTGGCGCACCCGGGTGTTGAACTCCAGCAGTGCCAACCGGGACACCCGCCCGGAGATCTGCAACCGGATGTCGAGCAGTTCCTGGAGGGATCGCTTGAGCGCCTCCATCCGGGTGATCCAGTGCTGGGTGGACCCGAAGAGGCGGCGCGTCTCCAGGCCGACCGGCAGGTCGTCGACGGACATGGAGTTGCTGCAATCGGCCAGCACGACGATGTCCACGCCCGCGCGCACCGCGGAGGCGTGCAGCTCGACGACCGTGTCCCGGGTCAGGCTCGCCACGACGTCCGACCGGCCGCCGAGGTCGATCTCGCGGACCCGGTGCGGCACGCCGTCCACCGGCAGCGACACGTCCGTGCCGTCCGAGGGCACCCACAGCAGCGCGCCGACCAGGCCCGCGCGGGCGACGTCGCGGGCAGCCTCGGCGGGGTCGCGCTCGGTCGGCAGTTCCAGCACCAGCCGCCGCACCGGCACCGGCGTCTCCCGCTCCAGCCGCCACTGCGGGCGGTCGGCGGCGTCGACGTCCAGCGCCACGGCCAACTCCTCGTCCACGGCGACGAACCCCGGCGGCACCGCGTCGGACTCCGCCGCATAGACCGCCGCGCGCAGCCACCCGGCTCCGGTTCGGACGCTCATCAGGCAGGGACCGCTGCCGTCGCCTGCGGCGACACCGATGCGGTGACCGGAGATCGGGCCGCCGCCGGGCACCACGGCCAGGCGGTGCGAGGCCGAGTCCGCGACTGGTGTCATCCGCGCCTGCCCCCTTCGATCTTCACGTCCACCCCGAGGCCGGCCGAGTAGGCCTGGACGCTCTGCCCGCGCGGGCCGATGAACCGGCCGCGCAGGTGCTCGGGCACCTTCACGAACAGCGTGGCACGTCGGGTCACGACCCCGTCCCGCTGGATCGGCGGCTTGTACTCCGCCAGCTCGATCGCCGCCGCGACCTCGACGCCGAAGCGCGGGTCGTGCGCCCGGACCAGGCCCTTGAGCCTCTCGACGAGCCGCATGCCCTCCTGGGAGGTGGTGGCCAGGCCCGCGAGTTGCCGCTGCCACACCGGCCGCGCCTCGGAGACGGCCGCCGACGCCGCGCGGTCGCGCCCGACCTCGCGGCCGACCACGTCGAGCAGCCGGTGGATGCGCTCGTAGTCCAGCGCCAGGTCGCGGTGGCCGCCGTTGCGCAGGTTGTGCGCGAAACCCTGGAGGCTGGGCAACCGCTCCTTGCGCTTGCGGGCCGACGCGCCCACGACGATCTGGAACACCAGCTCGTCCGGCGCGACACCGCGCATCGAGCCGTGCCGGGCGCACCGGCCGAGTCCGACGCGTTCGCCGCCGAACACCTGCCAGCGCCGGGCGTGCCGGGTGCACATCCGCCGGCCGCAGCGGTCCAGGTCCCGCGACACGTGCTCGCAGCGGACCGTGCCGATGTCGGTGCAGCCGGGGGCCTCGCAGCGCGGGAAGACCTCGTCGTAGCAGGTCGGGCAGTAGTCCACGTCCGGATCACGCGGGTGCGGCCTGCGGTGGGCGGCGCACCAGGCGCGTTCCCGGCGGCACGACCGCCCGGCGCAGCGGAACACCGCGGGCGCGCCGCACTCCTGGCACGCGGGGTGGTGGTCCCGGCAGGTCGCCAGGAGCGCGCCGTCGAGGATCACGACGTGCCGGTCGCACACGCGGCTGCCGGCGTCGTCGCGGGGGCAGGACGCGCAGACGAACGGGGCGTAGCCGGTCTCGCCGGAGGCTTCGCAGTGCTTGCACCGGTAGCGCACGCGGGGTTGTTCGCGCACCGCGACGATGGCGAACCGGGTGGTGTGGTCGACCACTCCGACGCCGTCGGGCAGCCGCGCCACCTCCAGCCGCACCGACCCGTCGGGGCTGTGCAGTTCGTGCACCGGGCGTTGCGCGAGGTCGCGGCCGAGGAGAGCGGGCTCCACGGCGTCCCACAGCTCCGCGAACCCGTCCGGTGTCGTGGGAGCGTCGCGCAGGCCGCGCAGGTCCAACACGAGTTCGACGTCGCCGCTCACCGTCCGCCCCTCCGCTCGCCCTGGGGCCTGCCGTCCCGCTCGCCTTGCGGCCTGCCGTCCCGCTCGCCTTGCGGCCTGCCGTCCCGCTCGCCTTGCGGCCTGCCGTCCCGCTCGCCTTGTGGCCTGCCGCTCCGCCGGTCGCCGCCGCGCCGGTCGCCGCCGCGCCGGTCTTGCTTCGGCCGGTCGCCGCCGCGCCCCTCCTGCTTTCGGGGGGCCTGGGTCGCGGTGCCGGCCTCGGCGATCCGCTTGCGCCAGGTGCCCAGCACGACGGCCACCCGGCCGGGGAACGACTGGTCGAGCGCGGCCAGCAGCGGACCGCCCGGCGTGGCGTCGGTCAGCGCGTCGAGGCTCCGGTCCAGCAGGTGCGCATCGCCCCCGCTCGCCCAGTGCGCCAGCAGTTCCGCCTCCACCGCGCCGTGCTTGACGCCGAGGTCGGGCAGGTCGAGCGCGAGCAGGACGGGGGCCAGCTCCTCAGGTGCCGCGCCGAGGTTGCGCAGTTCGACGGCCACGTCGCCGACCACGCCGCGCACCACGTCCCGAGCCGGCCGCTTGCGCTTCTCCGCGGGGGCGGCGCGGTCGCGTCGGGCGGGTTTGCGGTCCTCCACCACCAGCCGCGCCCGCAGCCCGTCCGCCACCGCGCGCGCCCGGTTCTCCTCCAGGAGCCGCTGCGGTTCGTGCCCCGCGCGCCTGCCGTCGCGCACCATCCGCCGCGCCTGCGTGGCCAACGCCGCGAGCAGCAGCGCGTGCGCACGGGTGCCGGCGAGGGTGGCGGTGGCGTCGAGGCAGCGCACCACGACGGTGAGCGTGCCGTCGGGTTCGGCGCCGGGGGAGACGTCCATCCGGTCCAGCTGCGCCACACCGTCCCGCCGCCGCAACTCCGCCTTCACCCGGTCCAGGTGCTCGTCGGCGGTGGAGGCGAGGAACCGGGTGGCCAGGTGCGAGCGCGAGGCGGCCAGCCACCGCGACCCCGTCCGGTCCAACGGCTGCCCGACGCTGGTGACACCCCGCCCGGCTAACGCGATCAACGCGGGAACCCGGCTGCGCAACAGATTGCACAGGACTTCCTGCTCCACCGGCGACAGCACTTCCACGACATGCACGTCACCACCGAGCACACCCGGATGCCCGGACGTGCCGATTCCTGGCGCCACCAGGACACCCCCGGCCCGGCGGGCGACCTCGGCGAGCCGCCGGGTCACGTCGGCCAGCTCGGCGAACACCTCGTCCCGCGCGGCACGGCTGCCCAACCACGACAGGGGCACCCGAACGGCGAACAGCCCCGGCGTCCCCGCCACCGGCACCACCTGCGCGGGCATGCCGCCGACGCGGAACTCGCTCGCCGCGAAGGCCGCCGCCATCGCCGCCGGTTCGACCCCCAGCACCGCGAAAGCCTTGTCGAACCTCTGCCGAGCGCCACCCACCCGCGTCAAGCTGACCAACATGCACCCATGATCGGCCGTGCGAGGGCCATCCGTTACCGGAACGACGATCTTGCCCGCAGGAACCGAGCCACGATCGGGATGTCCACGACCAGGGCCGCCACCACGACCGGCAGGAAACCCACGCCGAACGCCAACATCGCACCCAGGCTCGCCGGGAACCCCGCGACGGGGATCCCATCGACGGCGGCAGCTCGGAACTCCCGGCGCTCGGCCAACACCAGCAAGGGCAGTGGGGCCGACCCGACCACCGTATCGGCCCCAGATCGTTCACACCGTGATGACGACCTTGGCCCGCGCGTGCTCCTCCTCCACGTACCGGATGGCGGCGGGCACTTCGGCGAGCCCGTAGGAGCGGTCGATGATCGGTGTGATCGTCCCGGCCTCGGCGAGTTCCCGCAGTGCCGCCAGGTTTTCCACGTTCGGGTGCGCTGCCAGCACGACTACGCGGTGCCGGCGGATGAAAGGCTTCGCCGCGCTCGCCCGCAGGATCAGACCCATCGGGCCGATCAGGCTGCCGCCGGTCGACACCCCGCCGCCGGAGAGGACGAGCGTGCCGCCGGGTTTGAGGCTGCGTCGGAGGTTTCGCAGGGAGTGGTTGCCCACGAGGTCCAGGACGACGTCGTAGCGGGCTGTGTCGCGGGTGAAGTCGTCCTGGGTGTAGTCGATGACGTGGTGTGCGCCCAGGGAAGCGACCAGGTCCACGTTGCGGGTGCTGCACACCGCGGTCACGTCCGCGCCCAGCGACCTCGCGATCTGCACGGCGAACGTGCCGACGCCGCCGGACGCGCCGTTGACCAGGACGCGGTGCCCGGCCCGCACCTGTCCCAGGCCCATGAGCGCGGTGTTGGCGGCCAGCGGGAGTGCCGCGGCCTGGTCGAAACTCAGGTTCGAGGGCTTGTGGTCCACGACGGTGGCGGGCGCGGCCACGTACTCGGCGAACGCGCCGTCCGCCTCGCCGTACACCTCGTCGCCCGGCCGGAGTCGGGTCACCTGCCGGCCCACCGCCTCGACCACGCCGGCGAAGTCGGTGCCGCGGATCATCGCCGTGGGGCGGCGCAATCCCATGATGCCGGGCATGATCCGTGCCAGGTGGGGGTCGCCGCGCATGACGTGCCAGTCGCGGGCGTTGATCGTGGCCGCGTGCACCCGCACCAGCACTTCGTGGTCCGCGGGCACGGGCTGGTCGACGTCTTCGAACTGGAGCACGTCGGGACCGCCGTAGCGGTGCTGCGTGATCGCTTTCACCGCCGCCTCACCGCAGGTCGGCGGATGACCCACTCGGCCACGGCGATGTTGATCAGCCACCCGGCGAGCATCAGGAATGCCTCCGCGATCGGGCCGGAGGTGCCGACGGCCAGTTGCCACACCCCGAGGGTGAACGCCTGCGTGCCCGCGCCCAGGGCGATCGCGTACGCGCGGACCATCCACCGGCGGTGGCGGACGACCTCGCGGCGGCGGATCGCGGTGAAGCCGAGGACCAGGAACACCACCCACGCCGTGCCGGCCGCGAGCCGGAAGCCGGTGAGCAGCGGGCTGATGTCCGGGCGGTGCTGGAACAGCGACAGCCACACGCCCGACAGGGCCGCGACAATCCCGGCGACGACCAGCACCCGTCCCGCCGCCCGGTGCCAGCCGCGGTGCCGGGCGCGGAACCCGGGCGCGAACTGGAGGGCGCCGACGACGGAGTACACGATGACGGTGACGATGTGCGCTATCAGGAAACCCGGCGCGCTGGCGTAGTCCCGCCCGCCGTCAGGCACGAGTTGCGGGCCGCCGCCCAGCTCGACCAGGCGGAGGCCGCCGGCCACCACGGGGACCAGGCTGAGCGCGATGAGCCCGGCCGGCACGAGCCACTCTCTTCGGAACCTGGTGCGGTGGTGCGGTGTTGTCGTGGTCATGCCCAGATCGTGGCCGCCGGGGTGGTCCCGGATCATCGGGCGTTGGACCACCCTTCCGGTCGGCCGGAAGACCGGTGGGTGGCTAGTACTTTCGGCTACCGGCCGCGTCGGACCCGGTCGGTTTCGTAGGCCCAGATGGCGATTTCCACCCGGTTGCGCACGCCGAGCTTGTTCATCAGGCTCGCCACGTGGGTCTTGACCGTGCTCAGCGTGATGTGGAGCCGGCCCGCGATCTCGCTGTTGGTGCTCCCGGCCGCCACGGCGGCGAGCACCTGTTCCTCCCGCTCGGTCAGCGGCTCGATCGGCTGCACGGGCGTGGACGGCGGTGCGGAGCCCGCGAACGCGTCCAGCAGGCGCGCGGTGACGCTCGGGGCGATCAGCGCCTCCCCGTTCGCGGCGGCGTGCACGGCCTGGGCCAGCAGACCGGGTCCCGCGTCCTTGAGCAGGAAGCCCTTGGCTCCCGCGCGCAGCGCCGCGTAGACGTACTCGTCCAGGTCGAAGGTGGTGATCACGACGACCGCCACCGGGTCGGCGACCCCCGGCCCGGCGAGGGCGCGGGTGGCCTCGATGCCGTCGACCACGGGCATCCGGATGTCGAACAGGCACACGTCGGGCCGCAGCCGCCGGGCCAGCTCGACGGCCTCCCGACCGTCCGCCGCCGCGCCGACCACCTCGATGCCGGGTTGGGCGTCGAGGATCATCGTGAGGCCGGTGCGGATGATCTCCTGGTCGTCGGCGACGACCACGGTGGTGGTCATGCGGTCCTCCCGACACGCGGCAGCACGGCGGTCACGGTCCAGCCGCGATCGGGGTTGGGACCCGCCTCGCAGGTGCCGCCGAGCAGGTCGGCGCGCTCGGCCATGCCGATCAGCCCGTGCCCGCGCGTGGCGGTCGGGCGGCTGGGGCGCTCGCCGTCGTCGGTCACCCACAGGCGCACCGCGCGGTCGTCGACGACCACCCGGACCCCGATCCGGGAGGCGTGCCGGGCGTGCCGCCGGGCGTTGGTGACCGACTCCTGGGCGAGCCGGTAGACCGCGGTCCCGACCGAGGGCGACAGGTCCTCGACGTCCCCGACGACCTCCACGTCCACAACCGGCCCGAACGGTGACGCCAGCCGGTCGAGGTCGGCCACGCCGGGGTTCGGCGCCAAGTCGGCCAGGCCGAGGCGCGATGTCGGGTCGGCCGGCGTCTGGTCGGCCGCGCCAGAGAGGTCGGCCGTGCCGGAGTGGGGCGCGAGGTCGGCCGGCTCGGCGTGGCGCAGGAGGCGGACCATGCTGCGCATCTCGGCCAGCGCCCGGGACGCCTCGGCCTCGATCACGCGCAGGGCGTCGACCGCGGCCCCCGGGTTGGTGTCCGCGGTGGCCAGGCCGGCCTGGGCCCGGATGGCCATCGCCGAGACGTGGTGGGCGACGGTGTCGTGCAGGTCGCGGGCCAGCCGCTCCCGTTCCAGCAGCTTCACCCGGTCGAGCTCGCGCAGCCGCCCCTTGACGCGCAGCCGCAGCGTGGTGCCGAGGGTGGCGGTCGTCGACAGGATCACCAGGCCGGCGAGCCCGTCGGAGAGGCTCGTGTGGCCCAGCAGCATCGACGAGCCGACGTTGGCCAGGACGACCAGCGAGCCCAGCACCGCCTCCCGCCCGGACCCCCACCGGAACAGCGAGTACGGCAGCAGCAGGAAGTACACCATCGTGGACATCTGGAGTTCGTGACCGACCAGCGCCGAGGCCAGCCCGCCGACGCCGAAGGCGATCACCACCATCAGCAGCGGCCGGGTCCGCCGCCACCGCAACGTCGGCAGCAGCCCCACGACGACGACCACCGCGACGACCGGCGAGGCGAGATCACGCCGCAGCACCCCTTCGAGCACCCCCGCCACGGCGAGCACGCCGATGAGCGCCCAGTCCCACCGGGCGCGCGACGGCGGGTTCGGCGGGCGTGGCTCGTCCCGGATGGAGCGGAAGAACTCGTGCACCGAGTCATGGTATGCGAGCGGGTCACACCGCAGATCAGCCGAAAGTACGACCCCGGCGCAGTGGTCGACACAATGCGTCAAAACCGCCCTGACGAAATTCGCTCAACCGTGTAAGCCGGCATCGCGCCGAACCTTCTATGGTCGAATCAGGTTCGCCTGCCACGCGGCACACCGATCGGAAGGCTGGACATGGATCACGCCGTCACGACCGAAACCGTCACCACGCCCCGTCCGCCCGAATGCCGGGAAGCGGACATCGCGGCGTTGCAGGCGATCGCCCAAGCCGCCGTGAACGTCGAACTGTTCACGATCCCGCTCTACATGTGCGCGATGACCTCGATCCAGGGCATGCACCAGATCACCGGCAAGGACGAAACCTTCTACCGTGGACGCCTGTGGCCCGGGGCGGCCACCACGGCACATCCGAAAACACCGAACGAAAAGGCGTACAACATCATCTTCTCGGTGTTCATCGAGGAGATGCTGCACGTCCAGATGGCGGCGAACCTCGCCACCCGCGTCGGCGTCCAACCGACCTTCACCAGCCCTCTGCTGCAAAACTCCTCGTACGGCTGGACGTGCTACGGGCCGAACAACACGGTGATCCCGCACATCGTCGATCTCCGCGACACCAAGAACGCCAAGGACGTCAAAGTCGACATCGGCCCTGTCGACCCCGCGCAAATGCGCCTGTTCCGGGTGATCGAACAACCCGAGAAACAAGCCCGCGAGAACATCGAGCCCGGAGCCGAGCACAAGTACTTCCCCCAGGCCCCCTTCCCGGACTGGAAGGTGGGCATGACGGAGAAGGACCTGCCGATGTTCGGCACGATCGGGCAGATGTACCTGTGCTATTACGACTACCTCAACCTGTCCTACCAGGACGACCCCGGCACGAAGTTGTGGGAGCACGTCTACGACCACACCGCCCTGCAACGGGACCTGTTCAACGTCGAGAAACCGCACGGCCACCCGGAACGGGAGTTCCCCGGCTTCGACACGACCATCAGCCGCCCGTCGCTGCGCGTGGTGTGGGACATGATCAGCGCCATCACCGACCAGGGCGAGGGCGGCGAACTGCCGCGCCCGCGCCCGATGAAGGTCGAGGACCAGTACCAGGCCTCGCTGAAGGCGTTGAAGGCCGACTACCCCAGCTTCACCGACTCCGGTGCGCCCACGGACTCCCGGGACGCCACCGCCCGGTACGACAACGGCAAGAACGACCACTACGAACGCTTCGCCGAGATCGAAGGGCTGATGGGCCAGGACGGTTTCGTGACCTGGCCGCGGTGGCGCAGGCTGGAGGAACGGCCGTGGCAGGCCGCCGACCTGACCACCGGGGCGCCCAACGACTACAACCTGCCCAGCCCGGAGTTCATCGCCGAGGCGATGAACGAACTGGGTCTCGACGAGTCGATGTACCACACGATCAGCCAGGCGGCCGTGGGGTCGATCGCCGGCATCACGACGGTCCTGAACAACTACTGGGCCGACAGCTCGGTGCTGTTCCCGTACCCGTCGATGGCCGGTTCGGGCGACCGGATGGCGATCTGCTGGGCGATGTTCCGCAAGGCGCCCGACCTCAGCGGCGGGCCGGCGCGGGGGAGCGCCCTGCTGCACGCCTGCCAGGGCCTGGACCTGACCAACCGCTCGGGCGTGCCCAACGACTGCGCGGCGGTGGACGTCTTCCACTCCTGCCGCGGGTCCAACGCCTGCAAGGCCCAGGGCGGGTGCGGGTTCGTGCAGAACGACAGCGGTGGCGGGAGCTGCGGTTTCGCGCTGGTGAAGGAGAAGAGCGCCGACGACCCGGCCCGGGACGGCCAGCAGACGGTGTACTCCGCGCCCGGCGACAACAAGTGCGGCGCGTTCGGCGGGTGCGCGGTGCCCATCTCGGCGTCGCAGGTGCTGCCGCAGGGCGGGACCATGCGGCTGTACGACTTCGTCGGCGAGAACCACAACGCCACGCCCATCGGCAAGTTGACGTTCGAACGGGGCGAGAAGGTGCACGACGTCGCCTATCGCGCGTACCAGGCCGTGATGGAGCACCGCGGGTCGCCCGTGCCGCCGAAACCGGCACCGAACCGGGTGCGGCTGGCGTTCCCGCCGTCGACGTGAGCGGGGTGCCGCCCCGGCTGGGGCTGCCGAACCTGGGCGACGGCGTCGGGCTGCGCGAGGTCCACTTCCGCCACCTGCTGGACACGCCGCCCGAGGCGTGGGACGTCGACTGGTTCGAGGTCATCAGCGAGAACTTCTTCGACGACCACGGGTTCGCCGCGCACGTCCTGGACCACGTGGCGGCGCACCGCCCGGTGGTGATGCACGGGGTGTCGCTGTCCATCGGCAGCACCGACCCGCTGGACTACGGGTACCTGGGCAAGCTGGGCGCGTTGGCCGACCGGGTGCGCCCGGCGTGGATCTCCGACCACCTGTGCTGGACCGGGGTGAACGGGGTGACCAGCCACGACCTGCTGCCGATGCCGTTGACCCGGCGCAGCCTCGCGCACGTGGCCGACCGGGTGCGGGCGGTGCAGGACCACCTGGGCCGCCCGCTGGTGCTGGAGAACCCCAGCAGCTACCTGGAGTTCCTGGCGTCGGAGCTGCCCGAGTGGGCGTTCCTGGGGCGGCTGGCGCAGGACACCGGGTGCGGGTTGCTGCTGGACGTGAACAACGTCTTCGTCAGCGCCACCAACCACGGGTTCGACCCCGAGCGGTACATCCGGGAGCTGCCGGCGGAGCACATCGTGCAGGTCCACCTCGCCGGCCCCAGCGACCACGGCGACTACCTGCTGGACACCCACGACCGTCCCGTGCCCGACCGCGTGTGGCCGCTGTACGCGCTGGCCCAGCAGCGGACCGGCGGGGTGGCGACGCTGCTGGAGTGGGACGCCGACATCCCGCCGTTCCCGGACTTGGTCGCCGAGCTGGCCAAGGCGGCCCGGGTGCGGGCCGGGTATCTGCCGCCGGCGGGGGAGTGGGCGCGTGCGTGAGCCGGACTTGGCCGACCTCCAGCGCTGGCTGCTGACCGCGTGCACCGGCGGACAGCTGTCCCGCCGTCCGTCCGAAGTCGTGCGGGATTCCGGTCGCCTGACGGCCGAAGACCGCGTCGCCATCTACGCGCGGGGTTATCGCGCACGGCTGCGCGAGTGCCTCAAGTCCGAGTTCAGCGTCCTCCACGCCCTGGTCGGCGACCAGGTGTTCGCTCTGTTCGCCGACGCCTACATCGCCGCCCACCCGCCGGCTTCGTACTCGATGGCCGACCTGGGCGCAGCCTTCGCCGACTTCCTCCACCACACCCGCCCCCAACCGCTGTCTCCACCCGGTTCCCCCGACGCCCTACCCACCGCCCTGGCCCGCCTGGACCGCGCCCGCTCGGAGTCCCGCCGCGCCGCCGGCGTCGAGTCGGACCCGACACACCGACCAATCGACCCGGTACTGCTCATGACCACTCCCGACCTACCCCTGCGCACCCCACCCACCCTGCGCCTGCTGCACCTGGACTTCGCCCTCCTGGACACCGTCACCGCCGCAGACCACGGCCACCACCCACCCGTACCCACTCCGCAAGACACCCACTACGCGGTGACCCGCACCAACTACCGCGTCCACCTCCACGCCCTCACCCCGTGGCAACACACCTTCCTGCACACCGCCACCAACACCACCCTGCACACCGCCACCACCACAACCGCCCACGCCCACGGCCTTCCCGTGCCCCGGGTACTGGCCGGCCTGTTCACCTGGCTGCCCTGGGCGGTGGAAGCGGGAATGGTGACCGCGCCACCCGATCGACGGGCACCTGATCGCGTGGTTCCGGCGTGCGGGAGTGGTGCGGCGAGCTCAGGGTGGATCGCATGACGGCGGTGGCGCCGGGGCGGTGGCCGGTGGTGGGGCATGCGTGGCCGATGATGCGGGATCCTGTGCGGTTCACCGGGGGCTTGTCCGGGTTCGGGGATCTCGTCGAGGTGCGGTTGGGGCCGGTGCGGGCGGTGGTGCCGTGTCATCCCGAGTTGTTGTGGCGGGTGTTGACCGACGACCGGGTCTTCGACAAGGGCGGGCCGCTGTTCGACCGGGTCCGTGCCACGATCGGCAACGGGGTCGGCAGTTGTCCGCACGCCCAGCACCGCAGGCAGCGCCGGTTGATCCAGCCCTCGCTGCACCACGCGCGGCTGGGGCGGTACGCGGAGGTCATGGCGGAGGAGGCGGCGGCGCTGTCCTCGGGGTGGCGGGACGGGCAGGTGGTCGACGTCTACCCGGCGTTGTTCGGCGCCGCGTTGCGCACGGTGCTGCGCTGCCTGTTCACCACGACCGCCGACGACGCGGCGGTGGACCGGATGCGGCGGTCGGTGGAGACGCTGCTGCACCAGATCACCGCGCGGATGTTCGTGCCCGATGTCCTGCAACGGCTGCCGATCCCGGTCAACCGCCGCTTCGACCGGTCCCTGGAGAGCCTGCGCCGCGACATCGACGCCCTGATCGCGGACTACCGCCGGGGCGGCGATCGAGGCGACCTGCTGTCCGCCCTGCTGGCCGCTCGCGACGAGGACGGGTCCGGCGGCGGCCTGTCCGACGACGAGGTCAGCGACCAGGTGCTGACCATGCTGGTCGCCGGGTCCGACAGCGTCGCCGCGACGGTGTCCTGGGCGCTGCACCTGCTCGACCGGCACCCCGACGCGCTGGCCGCGCTGCGCCGGGAGGTGGACGAGGTGCTGGGCGGCGAGCCCGCCCGCCCCGCCGACCTGCCCCGGCTGCCTCACACCGGCCGGGTGGTCACCGAGGCGCTGCGCCTCTACCCGCCGGGGTGGCTGTTCACCCGCATCACCACCGAGGACATCGAGCTGGGCGGCCACCGGCTCCCCGCCGGCACCACGGTCGCGTTCTGCCCGTCCGCGGTGCACCTGCGGGCCGGTGTGCACGACCGGCCCGACGCGTTCGACCCGGACCGGTGGCTGCCCGAGCGGACCCGGCACCTGCCGCGCGGCGCGTTCGTGACCTTCGGCGCCGGGGCCCGCAAGTGCGCCGGCCAGGAGTTCGGCCTGACCGAGAGCAGCCTGCTGCTGGCCACCCTGGTGTCCCGGTGGCGGCTGCGCGGCGCTGCGGGCAGCGACCCCCGCCCGGTCGCCCTGTCCACCGCTCTGCGCCCGCGTCGGCTGCTGCTCGCGCTGTCCTCGACCGGGAGGTGACCCACGACGTGCGGTCCGACCAGGCGCTGACGGTCGAGCTACCGCCGCGCTACTGCCCCCTGCCGCCGGAACGCCACCCCGACGAAGCCCTGCTGGCCCGGCGGACCGCCGACTGGATCTCCGGTTTCGGGCTCGACCTGTCGCCCCAGCGGCGCGACCGGTTGCGCGGCAACGACTGTCCCGGCTTCTACGGCCGGATCATGCCCCACGCGGACACCGACCGGCTGCAACTGGCGGTGGACTGGTGCACGGTGATGTTCCACTTCGACGACGCCCACTGCGACGAAGGCCCACCCGGTCGACGACTCGGCCAGTTCACCGATCTCGCCACCAGGATCGTCCGCGTGCTCGAAGTCCCCGACACCCCGCTCGACGGCACCGCCCTGCTCGCCCCGGTGCGCGACCTCGCCCGCCGAGCCGCGCGGTGGGCCACCCCGACCCAGCGGCGGCGGTGCGTCGAGGCGCACCGCGCGTGGTTCCTGGCCGTGCTGTGGGAGCTCGGACACCGTGCCGCCGCGAGCACACCCAGCCTCGACGACTACGCGCACCTGCGCCAGCACACCGCCGCCGGCGCGGCCACCCTGTCCTGGGCCGAGATCGTCGACGGCGAGGAGGTCCCCGAGCGCGAGCTGACCGCGCCGGCCGTGCGCGCCCTGACCGAACTGGCCTTCACCACCGCGGCCTTCGACGACGACCTGTTCTCCTACGGCAAGGAACTCTGGTTCGCCCATGCCGAGGGGACCCCGCCCTCAGGCTTGAGCCTGGTGGAGATCCTGCGCCGCGAACACCGTCTGTCCACATCGGACGCCATCGCCCGAGCGGTGGACCTGTGCGACCGGCTCACCCACCGGTTCTACGCCCTGCACGAGCGGGTCGTGCCGCGCGCGAGCACACCCCTGCGCGCCTACCTCGACCACCTGGCCCACCTGTTACCCGGCAACCTCGACTGGGGCCTGCACGCCGACCGCTACCGCGACCCCGACGGCCGCCACCCCGACGCCGTCGCCACGATCGCCGCCACCACCCGCACCCCGCCCCTCGACACGTCGCCGCCGCCGATCCCATCGATCTCGTGGTGGTGGGACCCCGACCTGTCCTGACCGAAAGGGGCGCCGATGCCGGGCCGTGCTCTCTCCGCCGTCGAGGAGTTCGTTGCGCGCACCGGCACGCCGGTGGTCTCCGGCGCCACCATCCACGGCCCACTGGACACCGACGCCCTCGCCCGCGCGGTGCGCTTGTTGTGCGACCGGCACCCCGTCCTCACCCACCGCATCATCCGGGATGGGACACGGCACCGGCTCACCCCGGCACTAGACCACCCTCCGCAGCTGCGCCACACCAGCCCGGACGAGCCCTTCGACACACCTTTCGCCCCTGGTGACCCGCTGCTGCGCGCCACCCTCGCCCGCCACCCGGACGGCACCCACCGACTAGTCCTGGCCGTCCACCACGCCATCAGCGACGGCGTCTCCGCCGTGACGCTGGCCTCCGAGCTGTGGCAGACCCACACCGCGCTCGTCACCGGCACCCACAAGCCCGTCCCACCCGAGCCCGAACCACACCCCGCCACAGACGACCTGCTAGCCCACCGCCACCCACCGCTGAAGGTCGCCACCTGGCTCGCCGGCCAAGCTGTCCACCTGGCGACGCACCGCGGTGCACGACTACCCGGCCGCCGAACGACGCCACCCGAACCCGGTGCCCACCTGCACACCGTCGAACTGACCACCGCACAAGCACAGGGGCTCTACCGCACCGCCCGCCGGTACGGCACCACCACGACCGCCTTGCTGTGCTCGATCATCCTGCTGGCCGCCCACACCCGGCTCCGCCCGGCCCGCCGCCGCCTGTCCCTGGGCGTCACGATCACCCTGCGCCCCTGCACTACTCCGCCCATCCCCGCGCACCACGTGGTCACCGCGACCTCGTTCGTACCCATCACCGCCAAGGTCGGCACCGACGACACGCCAGCCACCCTCGGCCCCCTCATCGACCACCAGTTCACCGCCGCCCGAACAACCTCCCACGCCGAGCGGCAAGCGGTGGCCCTCCGCTACCTGCTCCACGCACCCACGCCGATCCCGTACACGATGATGGTCACCAACATGGCCACCCAGCGCCTCCGCCTGACGCTCCCACCCGGCATCAACCTGACCGACGTGTTCGGCTACGCCCCACCGCCTGGTCCTCTCCCTGCTGTGTTCATCACCCGCGTCGACCACACCCTGGCCCTACACCTGGCCACACCCCGCACCTGGTTCGACACCGACCAGGCCGCACACCTGGCCCACGCCCTGGCTCGACAACTCGACACCACCCTCGGGTAGCCCCCCGGCCGGTGCACGGGTGGCACCGGCGGCCCTGGACCCCTAAACCCCAGGCCCTCTGGACGAGCAATGCGCAACTCGGTACCGCCGGCCGCAGGTCCGCCCGACCCACCACTCAACGGCCGCGCGCTTTTCCGCCGAAGGCGCGCCGCTTTTCCGCCGAAGGCGCGCTTTTCCGCCGAAGGCGTTACGCCCGAAGGGCGGGAGCTCTTGCGTTCCGCCAAGCGGCAGCGACCACGGGAAGGGCCTCGGTTTCTTTCCCCGTCC